>NZ_CAWUDM010000011.1:0-90985 GCF_963920855.1 Nostoc sp. CCY0012
GAAGAGGCAGGGGGCAGGGAGCAGGGGGGAATACTTCGGGCTACCACAATCTTCCAGTCCCTAGTCCCTAGTCCCCTACTAAGCCACCACAAAAACCCCGCCTCCATTGTGGCAACGGTTTCCTAGCTTATGTTTGGGGTGAGTTTGAACAAGTAAGCTGTCAGTTAACGTTGATCGATGGGGGTATACGGTACGTCGTGTCTACCGTTGTAAATCTGGGTAGGCCGGAAGATGCGGTTTTCTGCTAGTTGTTCTTTCCAGTGAGCTAGCCAACCAGCAACACGAGCGATCGCAAAGATTGGTGTAAATAAGTCTGTAGGAATACCCATTTTCCTGTACACCAAACCAGAGTAAAAGTCAACATTAGGATAAATCCCTTTGCCAGACAGTTTCTCAGCGACTACCTGTTCCATTTCTAGGGCAATGTCATAGTATTTGTCATGCCCAAACTTAGCGAACAACTGTTCTGCTAGGTTTTGCAAAACTGTAGCGCGTGGATCTTTGACTTTGTAGACACGATGTCCAAAACCCATAATCTTCGCTTTGCGTTGTAGAAGATTGTCTACATATGGGCGCACATTTGCTACAGAGCCGATTTCTTCTAACATCTGAATGACTTCTTCGTTAGCTCCACCGTGCAGAGGACCTCCCAAGGTTCCTACAGCACTGGCAACTACAGCATAGGGGTCAGTTAAAGTTGATGCTGTTACTCTGGCACTAAAGGTGGAAGCATTCATTGTATGCTCAACATGCAGTATCAAGCAGATGTCAAAAATTTTAGCTGCTAATGCATCCGGTTCTTTCTCGTTGAGCATGTAGAGAAAATTGGCAGCATATCCTAAATCATCACGCGGCTTTACAGGATCATTGCCTTTTCGCATCAATTGGAAGGCCGCTACCATTGTGGGAATAGTGGCTAACAGGCGCACTACAGAATCCCGAATGTAGACAGGATTATGTAAATCCCGGCGCGAATAAAACAAGCCTAAAGCCGCAGCAGAGGCTTGTAGAGCATCCATTGGGTGTCCGCTTTCCGGGAAGCATTTCATCATGTCCCGAATACGGTATTTAATTCTTCTGTGGTAAAGAATCTCATGCTCAAACGCTTCCAATTCTTCTTTACTTGGCAGTTCACCCCAGATCAAGAGATAAGCAGTCTCCAAAAAGGAACTTTTTTCTGCTAGTTCCTCAATCCGGATGCCACGATATTCTAGAATTCCCTTCTGCCCATCAACATGACTAATACTCGATTGGGCGGCGGGAATGCCTTCTAAACCAGGCTTATATTCGCACACCATCATGGCAACACCATTTGCTTATTGAAATATCTGATTGTGCAAAGCACACGCTAACTTACCAGAAATTAATGTCGTCATAACAGTAGCTAATCTCACAACATTTTTGAAAGAAATGTTGAAAAGCTGTTACAACAGGTACTTAGGCGGTGTCAACCAAAACATGTGACTCCGACCCAGAGGTGAACCTATTTCTGGTAGTTTTATCCCAATCATACCTGCTTTTTTCAAGACTAAACTGTCTTTGGTTTCTCCCCAAAGTAGATTTTCTGCCCAATTACTCAAATCAGGTTCATGCCCAACTAAGGCTATTTGGGCTTTTTGGGGATAATTTTTCGGTTCTAGCCAATAATTTAGCCAACTGGAAATATTCCCGTTGGGGGCAAGATGAGGAGATTTTTCCAATTGGGTACTTAGTCCAGTTGCTACTAGGATTTCCGATGTTTGGTACGCCCGTACTAAGGGACTGGTGACAATCACATCAAACTGTAAACCCAGTTGTTTAATTCTCTGAGCCACTTTCTGGGTTTTTTGCTTTCCTTCTTTGGTGAGCGATCGCTCTTCATCTTGGGTATCTGGTTGTCTTTCTTCGGCGATACCATGTCGGATTAAGTATAAGTTCATGATTTAAGTACTGCTATGAATATGGCAATAGATTTAAGTTGGGAATAAACTTGTAATCTCTTTGATTTTTTGTAATTAACGGATAATTCCATACTATTGCTGTCGCTGCAATTAGACTATCAGCAATCAGTAAGCCATGACTGAGCCGATAAGAAAGCAGTAAATTCACAGATGTGTCTGATATAGCTTGATCCAGTTTAATTATGCCAAAATACTTGAGAAAACTTTCTAAAGTTTTTAGTTCGGTTTTGTTAGCACAACCAACTATCAGCTCCATGTGGGTGACGATACTAATTGCCAAGCCAGAACTAGCTTTGAGATTTTGTAAACAGTTGACTGCTTCAATAACACCGCGACTAACATCAATAAGAATATCAGTATCAATAATGGTTGAGTTAGTTTTAGTCATAACCCTATTACCACTCACGTTCTCGCACAGCACGTACCCAGTTAGTACTATCAGTTAAATCTTGGCGATCGCTCCACATTCCAATGAAGTTATGATTGATTAAATCAATATCTGGTGACTGCGAAGCAGGTTCAATTACTGTATATTTTTGTCGTAAAAAAGCGATAAAATCTATAACTTGACGCTGTGCTTCAACAGGCAAGGATAAAAATTCATTTAAAAATTCTGACTGTGACATTTTTAGATATCTTTACCAGTAAAACTAATACATATATTACCTCTAAATTTATTTCTCCGTTACGAAATTAAATGATGAAAATTAATAAGGGTTTAGCAATGCTAAACCCCCGATAAATAAATGTTGTCTTTAAGTTAGTTGTAACGGACTTTTACTGACTATTTCCTGGGTAATTAATCACAAAGTTTACTCTGAGTCAATGGGGCTATCTTTGGGATTGACTAACTTCAATAGTTTTTGTTTGATTTGAGAATCATACACTTCCCATTTCATTTTGGCGTAAGTCGGATTTTCGTTACTGCCAGATAAGAAACCCATGGGAATTTCAAAGCCACCGGCACCTGTGCGTCCGCCACCGAAAAAGCGCCCTGTACTATCTTGTCCAAAGGCTTCTTTGATGAATTCGTCAGGGTCTAGGGTGAGTTTGGCGGTTCTCAAGGAACCAATGACTACTTCTAATTCGTCATCTTCATCGTGAACTATGCCATAAACTAGTGCAGTGTGGACGTTTTCTTCGGTGACTAGAAAATCCGCTGCTTGGGGAATAGCATCCCTGTCTTCGTAGCGGAGATAACCAACACCAGCAATGGAAAAGTTATTTTGGACGATACGATTTTTGAGCGATCGCTCGATCACATCCATGACCCGTTTGGAACGATTCGCCTGTAAAATGGCGTTCAGTAGCTGGGCATCATAAAACCGACTCAGATATGCTGCTGCCATGAAGTCTTCTTCTTGGGCTTGCATCAGCCGATTGGTATCTGACCGTAAGCCGTGCATTAAGGCAGTGGCACACTTGACGTGTTGACTGATGCTGCTATCTAAGGTCAGTAAACCTAATTGTAGGTACTGAGTAAAAATCGTGGAGGTTGCCCGCACATTTGGCCGGACATCAATAAACTCTCCTTTGAGTTCCGCCTGTAAACTGTGATGGTCAATGACTGCAACTAGGGGAATACCTGCCTGTTGCACTGCTGACAGTAGCTGACTTGTAGTTCCTTGGTTATCGATTAATACGAAACCTTGGTAAGATGACAAGTCACGATTCTTGGCTGTTTGTGCTGCCCAACGCTGGGCAGGTAAACCAGTAAGTTTGACTAAGGCAATATTTTCTTGATGGCTTAGGGTACCAGCATAAATAATTTCACATTTAATATCATATTGCTGCACAATTAACTGGTAGGCCCAAGCACAAGAGAGGGCATCAGGGTCAGGAAAATCTTGCAGAATTACTAAATGACGCTCATTTTGATGGGCTAAGAGGGTTCTTTGTAGTTCTTCAGATTTCTGAACAGCCACTGAATTTACCCGTTTACCTAAATATTTGCCATTTCCTCCTTCAGCATTTGATGATGGCAAGATTGGCTTGTTGAGTTCAACTTCGACTGCGTTCTTATCTATGTCAGCGTCCTCTGGGCTAAGTTCTGTGGTCGGTAAAAAACTTTCTGATTGCTTCAAGGAAGAATTCAATTGCATAGGGGACATTTTTGTAAGTGCGAGCCTCCGTTGATATGTTAAGAAATGATACAACCAGTGTTGTATTAATTTAGGAAGTTAGAGACATATTTTGATCTTCGCAAAAATCTAGTGATATGTGGATACTTATATAGGTCTATTTTTTGTGAATTAAATGGGTGAACTATCGGCTCAATTCCACCAAATTGTATATAGACGGTGAAAAGAAGGTTTTATGCTGATAATGGGACTTTTAACCAAATATGTTGAATATTTTTAACAAACAAAACTTCCTATGGAATATTTTTCTAGAAACCCATGTTTCTAGGACAATTTTGAGTCGATTTAGTTATTTTACAATATCTTGAGGTACAATGAAAGGCTTGGATATCGGTTGCCTAGAAATTTAGCAAATGGCTGTGGCCATTGCCGAAAAACATCTTTAACTATTTGTAGGCACAACAAATCCAGCAGACACGCAAATATGACACCTATGGCAGGTGACAATGCTTTTGGTCTGTTAGGGTTATTTTCTGATGCTCAAAGACCTATCACATATTTTTGCCACTCGTTATGCAGTCCACTTTTCAGATGTTTACTGACTTCAAAATAAAGGCTGCTGTAAGGTTGGCGTGGTGGATGGCGCAAAGGCATATGCGCTTCATATGGTGTGCGATTTCCTTTTTTGACATTGCAACGCACACAAGCCGTAACAATGTTTTCCCAAGTATCGCCTCCGCCCCGCGATCGCGGAATTACGTGGTCAAGTGTCAACTCATCTCCGGTATAACCGCAGTACTGACAAGCATGACTGTCACGGTGTAAAATATTTCGGCGAGTTAGCGGAATTTCTTTATAGGGAACACGCACATAATGACGCAACCGAATCACAGTCGGCAACGGAAAATCTGTGTACAAGAATTTACCGTTATGTTCAATGCGTTCTGCTTTGCCTTTAATTAACAGAATCACAGCGCGACGCCAGCTCGTAATATTGAGCGGTTCGTAAGAGGCGTTTAGGACTAAAACCTTCCCCATTGGTTAGCGCTCGAGGTATTAGTTTTACATATATTAACACAAAGATACCCTTCTTGGGAGATGAGAATAAATTATACTTTCGGAATAATTCAAGAACTAAAATTTACGAACTACTAATAATTTCTGGCAAATCCCGACAGGAAGAGACTTAAGATGTTTTTTTATGTCCCTAAAAAAATAGTCGGGTAGTCGTCATCAGCCCTCAGGCTTAAAAAAAATTTATTATTGACGGTGAACAAATGCCGAAATTCCTCGTACTGGCAGTATTAGCCAAACTGATGTAGCTCAACAATGATCAGCTACAAATGTTGCTAACAAAGAAAAATACAGCATTTTGATAACCAAAACCAAGATGAATTAACTCATCTGCCACCTCAGTATCTTGTGTAAATTCCCTAATCAACGGTAAACTTCCTGATTAACTCTGATGTGGCTGTTAATACTGTGCATAAGAATATATAGACAATCTAGAAGTGCAACAGTGGTGTGATAGGAGTGTATAAAAATGTTAAGTGGCAAACAAACCCCTACTTTTAGTGATCAGCAACAGTGCGACACCTACGCTTGGTTCTCGCAACGTGCTTGGGTAGAAATTGATTTAGGTGCGTTATCGCATAATGTACAGCAATTAGTAAAGTTGTTGTCGCCACCTACCCAATTGATGGCAGTAGTTAAAGCTGATGCCTATGGTCATGGCGCCGTGACAGTAGCTCAAACAGCAATACAAGCGGGAGCTAGTTGGTTAGGAGTTGCTACAGTTCCAGAGGGCATTCAATTACGAGAAGGTGGAATAAAAGCACCAATTTTGATTTTAGGTGCAACTCATACGCCAGAACAAATTCATGCGATCGCCCATTGGAAACTACAGCCTACTTTGTGCAGTCCCAAACAAGCTTTTGTTTTCTCTAATGTTTTAGAAAGCATTAATTACGGTTCTTCGGTACCTGTACACATTAAATTAGATACGGGAATGTCGAGATTGGGAACTGATTGGCAGCAAGCAGGTGAGTTTGTCCAGTTAGTCCAACGCTTACCATACTTAAATCTTGCCAGCATTTACTCACACCTAGCCACAGCCGATAGTCCTGATCCGGCAATCATGCAAGAACAGCATAGACGATTTGAGCAGGCGATCGCCCAAATCAAAGACATGGGAATTGAGCCACCCTGCTTACACTTAGCTAACTCAGCAGCCACTCTTGCAGATCCAGCATTACACTACGATATTGTGCGCGCAGGTTTAGCTATTTACGGACTATATCCAGCCACTCATTTACAAAATGTAATTAACCTCAAGCCCGTTTTGCAGTTAAAGGCACGAATTACCCACGTGAAAACAATTGCCGCCGGTACAGGGGTAAGTTACGGTCAACAATTTATTGCCCCCCGTGAACTCCGTATCGCCGTCGTTGGCATTGGTTATGCTGATGGTGTGCCGCGCAATCTTTCCAACAAAATGCAAGTATTAATTCGTGGTCAGCGCGTACCCCAAATTGGTGCTATTACAATGGATCAATTAATGCTTGATGTCAGCGCGATTCCAGACTTACAAGAAGGCGAAGTAGTTACCCTACTGGGAGAGCAAGGAAAAGCAGAAATTTCAGCTAACGATTGGGCAGAACAACTAAATACTATTTCTTGGGAAATTCTCTGCGGATTCAAGCATCGTTTACCTCGTGTTGCAGTTATGTGATGGGGATTAGGGATTGGGGAAAAATCTTCCTAATAAAAACACTCGTTGAAAGTGTCTTTAGACCGGAGAGTGTCAACTCCTCATTCCCTCTTCCCATATAAGATTTCGTGTGTTATCATAAAAAACTGATGCGGATGTGGCGAAATTGGCAGACGCGCTAGATTTAGGTTCTAGTTCCGAAAGGAGTGAAGGTTCAAGTCCTTTCATCCGCACTTTCAAAGCCAAACTAAAAAGTAGACTCAGAAGAGTAAGTGTAGGTAAATATTAATACTTTACCCACAGTTGCTTTTTGTTTTGAAATCATTTTGGCTGTTTTAACTGCCTACTTTTGCTTTGAGACTTGAGCGAGCCAAAGCTGTAGGCCATAACCATTTTCACAATGTCGAAATATGCAGGATGGTTGTCTTGGTTCACGACTGCCAAATATATCGAGCCAGCGACTAAAATAACCAAAATTGGCGAAAGAATTTCTGCTGGAGAACCGTTGCCATTGTTCTTTGACATGAATTATCATCTCCTGATGTGAAGCCCTTAGCTAAGTTGTAATTTAGTTAGCCAAAGGCAATGAATTAAGGGTTCTACTGAGTCAAGGGGCAAGAAATTAATTCCAGGACTCAGTTACAATTGCGATCGCAAATAAACAGAACAGAGAGATGGCTATTCTTGCCAGCCATACCCAAAAAATTGGAGATTCCAGCAGCCTCATCATCCAGGTAAAGTCAAAAACGCCGGATAGAATAAAGGCGATTGTCAAACCAAGCAGTGACAGTAAAAAATACTTGAGGCCTCTGCAAGCTAAATTGAACAGTAGATTTTGGTTATCTTGAGGATTGGATTTCATAGGTTTTTTCCTGTTGTGTGAGTACTCAATGGAAGTAAAAAAACTTAAGCAAAAAGCCGGTAAGTGCTTGAATTACACCTCCGGCTTGTAAACTTCTCATTTATCGAAAGCCAAATGTCCCAAAAAAAGGTAAATATTGAGTTGTACTAATACACTTTATTCAGCTACCAATCGTCTCAACCCTAAAGTAGCTGTAAAGCCTAGACAGCCTTAAATGAATCAGGTTTTTTTACGATATTGTTGCCAAAAAACTCCATAAATTCGGTCGTATAGTTGTTGCATTTCCTCTAACTCCTGGGGACTTAATTTGTAACGGTGACTAATATGTCCACACAATTCCACCATAGTTTCGTATTTGCCTTGCTTGCTGCGAGTAACGAACTCACCATGTTGTGTTTCTGCCAGTGTTTCAATCAATAAAAAACTCATGTGACAGAAAACTGGAGGTAATTCGACTGAATAAAAGGGTTGTGGAAAAAACTCCGGTTTCTCTTTAGCTGCTGGCTTAACTATCGGTGAGGTTCCCAGAAAGTGATCTTTTATCTTCAAATGCATGGTGATGGTGTGTGAATTCCTGATAAACTCTGGCAATCGTGAGAAGTTGGTCATATTCATTGCTCCATAAGACTGACAGTTTACATCTACCCTTACCTATCTGTCGCTCTCACACACATATACTATAGGTATAAGATACACACATTTGCTCAAAATTATCAAGTAGATAAATTTAACTAATTTTTAATAAAGGTCAGGATATGTAAAATTTTGTATAGTATTTAACCTGCTATCTCTCACATAACTATACAAAAAGAGTACTGAGTGTTTTTTGAACCAATAAATTATAAATGCTTTAAAAAGCAACGATCTTTCCCATATTACGTACAAATCTTACCCTGTATTTTAGTCTTACCTGCTCTAGGCAATCATGGACAAAAAACCAAAAGGCATGATTAACAGTAACTAACAAAATGTATGGTTATTGTGAAATAGAGATCAATACTCTTTTCCAGATTAGTGAGTCGTGCTATAAATTAATATCTCACATACTGATAATTAATAGATTATGTGGAGCTAGGACGAGATGAAAAGCCTTGCTGATATGTCTCAGCTTCCTGAAGATTTCATTACAGGAATAGCAAGCAAGTATGGTGTTACTCAAACCGAGTTAGACGCGCTTATACTGGCACTAAATGATTGTTCTGGTGCGGAGATTGCTAATAAGTTAAATATTTCTCAACCAGCCGTCAGAAAAAGACTAGGAGAAAGTTACCGTAAATTGGGCATAGATGGGAGAGGTAACAAAAAAATCAATTACCTCAAGCAAAAGCTATCGGCCCAATATCAAGCTAGTCCTGATCATGTCTTCTCAGTACATGAAGACTGGGGTGAAGCAGTTGATGTAGAAGGTTTTCGAGGTCGAAAAGAGGAGCTTTTAGAGTTAGAGCAATGGATGGTGGATGATCATTCCCTGCGCTGTCGGTTAGTGGCAATATTAGGAATTGGTGGTATTGGTAAAACAGTGATAGCCGCCAAAATTGCCAAAAAAGTTCAACCCAAATTTGATTACTTGATTTGGCGATCGCTGCGTAATGCACCACCCCTCGGAGACATTCTCACACAACTTTTGCGCTTTTTGCCCAATGATGCTGAAGCATATGCGGCAGATAGTGATAACAACAAAATTTTGCGCTTAATTGATGCTTTAAGAAAAAATCGTTGTTTAGTGATTTTAGATAATGTGGAATCAATCCTCAGTAGTGGTAAAGGTAAAACTCACGAACGGGCGGGAGAATATGAACCAGGATATGAAAATTATGGTTATTTATTCAAAAAGGTAGCAGAAGCAGCCCACCAGAGTTGTTTACTATTGACTAGCCGCGAAAAACCCAAAGAAGTAGCAGCACTAGAAGGTAAAAATTTACCTGTAAAAGTGTTACAACTTTCGAGTTTAAACTTAGCAGAGGCGAGAAAAATTTTACATGACAAAGGATGTTCTTGTTCTGATCAACAGTTAAAAGAACTAGTAGAAAGATACTCTGGTAACCCCTTGGCATTAAAAATTGTTGCTACAACAGTTTACGATTTATTTAGTAACGATATTAGAGACTTTTTACAACAAATTAACCAAGCTAGTGCAGTTTATGGAGATATCCGGGCTTTATTAGATCAGCAATTTAATCGCTTGTCAGACTTAGAAACCAAGGTGATCTACTGGCTAGCGATTCACCGAGAATATGTTTCTTTAACAGAACTCAAAGAAGATTTAGCAACTACAGAATCAGTTTTCCAAATTTTAGAAGTAGTCGAATCTTTGTTACGGCGATCGCTAATTGAAAAAGCAGCCAATACCAGTAGATTTCGTCAGCAGTCTGTTGTCATGGAATATGTGACCGAGCGCTTAATTGAGGAAGCAATTCAAGAAATTAAGTCGGGGGAGAAGTTAAAGATTGTCAATACCTATCCGTTAATGAAAGCGCGATCGCTTGATTATATCCGCCATACACAAGAAAGACTGATTTTAGAACAAGTCAAAAAAGAGTTACTGAATGTTTTTGGCAAAGAACTAGAGTCTCATTTACGGCGTATATTAGCCGCTTTACAGCAGGAGCCTGCGTTGAAAAAAGGATATGCGGCTGGCAACTTAATTAATTTACTGCGGCAACTTCAGATAGATCAATCGCAAATTGATTTGAGTGGGCGTGATTTTTCGGATCTCACTATTTGGCAAGCATATCTCAAAGATGTCAAGCTCCAAAATACCAGCTTTGCCAATGCTGACCTCACCGGTTCTGTATTCACTGAAACTATGTCAAGCGTGGTATCAGTAAGATTTAGCCCAGATGGCCAGTTCTTCGCCACAGGTTTAATCAATGGCGAAATTCGCTTGTGGCGAACTGCCGACAATCAGCAACTGCGGATTTACAAAGGTCACACTGTCTGGGTTTGGACACTTGCCTTTAGTCCAGATACCCGCGTCCTTGCTAGTGCTAGTGCCGACTACACCATTAAACTCTGGAATATTCATACTGGTGAGTGTCTGCATACACTTCAAAAACACACTAATAAAGTTTATTCTGTGGCTTTTAGTCCAGATGGCAGCATTTTAGCCAGCGCTAGTCAAGACCAGACAATTAAGCTTTGGGACGTGAACACAGGTGAATGCCTGAAAACACTACATGGTCATACTGACTGGGTGTGGTCAGTTACCTTTCAACCATCCCCAGCGATAGATAATACACCCTTACTTTTAGTCAGTGGTAGCGCCGACACCACCATCAAACTGTGGGATATCAATACAGGTGAATGCCAAAAAACTTTCATAGGTCACACCAAAGTGGTTGACTCTGTAGCCTTTAGTCCAGATGGGCAAAAAATAGCCAGTGGTAGCGAAGATAAAACTGTCAAACTGTGGGACATGACCACAGGCAAATGTGAGCAAACATTTTTAGGACATACGAAAAAAGTATACTCTGTCCGCTTTAGCCCCAATGAAAAAATTCTGGCTAGTTGCGGTGAAGACCGCACCATCAGACTATGGAATACCGAAATTAATGAATGTTTGCGAATTTTAGTAGGACATCACAGCCAAGTGTGGGCGATCGCTTTTAGTCCCGATGGACGGACACTAATTAGCTGTAGTGACGACCAAACAGCTAGGCTTTGGGATGTGGCTACAGGAAATTGTTTGAACGTCCTGCAAGGTTACACTCGTGATGTTTATTCCGTGGCATTTCATCCCCAAAATAGCCAAATTCTCGCCAGTGGTCGTGATGACCATACAATCGTACTGTGGAACTTACAGACAAGTGAACACCACATCATCAGAGAACATCAAGGTAGGCTTCGTTCTGTAGCTTTTCATCCAGATGGGCAAATGCTTGCTAGTGGTAGCGCCGATAATACTATTAAACTTTGGGATATTAAAGATATCTGCCACAGTCGATATATCCGGACGCTCGCAGGACACAGTAATTGGGTATGGACAGTTGTATTCAGTCCCAATGGGAAAACACTCGCCAGCAGCAGCGAAGACCGCAGCATTCGTCTGTGGAATATTTATACAGGAGAATGTCTCCAGAAATTAAAAGGACACACTCACTGGGTATGCACGGTAGCATTTAGTCCCGATGGGAAAACACTCGCTAGTGGCGGGGCTGATAGTCAGGTCAAGCTTTGGGATGTTGCGACTGGTGAATGCCTTCAAACCTTCGTAGATCATAAAAATATGATTTGGTCAGTAGCATTTAGTCCCGATGGGAAATTTTTAGCTAGTGGTAGCGAAGACCAGACAATTAAATTATGGAATCTCAGCACAGGAAAATGCTGGCAAACCTACACAGGTCATACAAAACAAGTTTATGCCGTGGCATTTAATCCTGATGGGCAGATTTTAGCCAGTGGTAGCGCCGACAGCACCGTGAAGTTGTGGCAAGTCAGCACCAATATTTGTTTAGATACTCTCAAGCGTGGACATACAGCAGCGATTCGTACCTTAGCCTTTAGTCCTGATGGTAAGTTACTGGCCAGTGGTAGCGAAGATGAAAAAATTCAGCTTTGGGATGTAGAAAAGTGTAGTCGATTGCGATCGCTTCAATCTGATCGTTTGTATGAGCGGATGGAAATTACTGGCGTTACCGGGATGACAGAAGCTGAAAAGTCTTCTTTAATTATGTTGGGTGCAATTGAACAACAGTTTTCTTAAACTCAACCCTAGGATTAGTCCGCCCAGCTACTTTGACAAGGCTCAGTACAAGTCAGTCGAGCCGCAACTTCTAGTCGCCAGGTATTTGTGCTTGAGGTTTAGTTAGCAGAGATCAGCAAGGAAGATATGCGATCGCACCACTAGCAGCTTTTGCAAAAATCTCAAATTGAGAAGAGAATTTTATCCCATCACATTAATATTAGTTCCTGAAGTGGGAATTATATAAACAATTGCACTAATACGAAGTTGAGGTATAGTTCATTGTTAATTTATATAAATCTCCCGTAAGTTTACTTAATTAGCCGTCTGAGATTCCTACTCTCAAGTGAATCTAAGTGTAAATACTGTCAAAAGCCAAGTGGAATTTTGTTAATTTAGCAGTACTGTTTCTCCGACTTTTTCTGAAAAATCCATCAGAGCCAAATGGCTGTATTTGGTCTTTATCTTTGCCTAAAATCTCATGATTAATTAGTAAGTAAATTTGCTTGTACTTACTTTGCAAAGAGAGATTTAAAATCACAACTGCTGCCTTTAAGTTTAACCACAAATTCCCCAGTGACATTTTTGTACCTGTGACAACGAAACGCTATTAACCAATATTTATTGGGAATTGTGGCCAAGCTTCTGCACAAATTTAGCTGAAGTAAAAGCAAAATGAGTACAACTTCTATAAGTAGTTATCGGTTACCCCAAAAACTACATCCATTATCTCTATTGGCTCAACTAACTGGTCGTCACGCTACGGGTTGTTTACGCATATTTACTGAAACAGCTTCTTGGTCAATTAATATAGAGGACGGTAAACTTACTTACGCCTCTTGTTCAGATAGACTGTTTGAGCGGCTTGATTACCAGTTGCAGCGCCTCAGTCAACAAATTCCCACTCTTAACAGCGCCATTCGTGTGCAAATGCGGTTGATGTTTGAACCGAAAAATGAACATCAGTCCATGCCATATGCAGATTATCAGGCAATTTGCTGGTTGGTGAATCAGGAATATATCACCTCCATCCAAGCAGAAACTCTGATATACGAATTAGCCAAAGAAGTGCTGGAGTCATTTCTGGGTTTAATCGAAGGGAATTATGAATTTTCTCCTGATAGTTCCTGGGAGGAACTACCAAAGTTTTGTTATTTGGATTTGCGTTTACTAGTCGAACATTGTCAAAGGCAGTTAAGAAATCGGACAAATGTCCAGCCACAAGTTAATCCGGGTAAGGGTTATTCACTTTTATCTAAAATCAAGCCGCCTGCCATTCAGACTAAATTTTCCCATAATCAACAATTTGCGCCATCAAAAACTTTTGAGCCGCCTGAACACATTCATCACAAAAATGACCAGCAGGTTATCAAAAAAACTTTATATACAATTGCCTGCATTGATGATAGTCAAACAGTGTTGAATTCCATCAAAATGTTTTTGGATGGCAAGACGTTTTCAGTGGTTACAATCAACGATCCTGTCAAAGCTTTAATGCAAATACTCCGCAGTAAACCAGACTTAATTTTACTAGACGTAGAAATGCCCAATTTAGATGGCTATGAACTGTGTTCTTTATTAAGGAGACATTCAGCATTTAAAAATACCCCAATTATTATGGTGACTGGAAGAACAGGATTTATTGACAGAGCAAAAGCAAAAATGGTCAGATCATCAGGTTATTTAACTAAACCTTTCACACAACCAGAGTTACTAAAAATGGTGTTTAAATACCTTGATTAATTCTCATGAATCTAGAAAAATCATGCTTAATATTGTTTTTCGCATCTGAAATAATTCTCACCATAGTTTGCATACAAGGTTTTTAATTACTAATTGATATTTTCAGGAGAGGAAAAAATGAACTTAACTTTAGTTGGCACAATTTTAATTGTTGAAGATTCGCCTAGTGAATTAGAACTAATGAGTTATTATCTCAAAGAAAGTGGTTATAACATCATTAAGGCAGTCAGTGCAAAAGATGCCTTAGAACAAGCCATATCACAGCAGCCAGACGTAATTATTACCGATGTAGTCATGCCGGGAATGAGTGGATTTGAGTTGTGTCGTTCCCTCAAAAAACATCCTATGACTCAAAAATTGCCCATAGTAATTTGCAGTTCTAAAAATCTAGAAATTGATAGATTATGGGCGATGAAACAAGGAGCAGACATTTATATTACCAAGCCTTATACACGAGAACAGTTACTGCGTGCTATTAAATCAGTTGTACTTTAAATAAATGAATAATTCTAAAATTATACTTGACCAAACACTTGACAAAAAACCTAAAAAAAATAAATTAGGAGATGGTTATCTCAAGTTTCAACTAAATCAGCAAATTACTGCTATTGTAGCTATGAATTATACGCAAGAAGCAGTTATTGTACCTGTTGAGTCTATAACTTCTATGCCGAATATGCTGCCTTGTATACTCGGTTTAATGAATTGGCGGAGTCGGATAATTTGGGCTATTGATCTACCCAGAATGCTCAATTTAGAATCTTTAGATAACAGATTGAGACAATACAATGTCATCGTTATCAAGGTGGAATCACTGCTTTTAGGCTTAGTTGTGCAAGAAATCAAAGGTATAACTAAGTTTATGCCTGATGATATTCAGTCTCCTGTGGGACAAGTCGCATCTAGCTTAGTACCTTATTTACGTGGATGTGTTGTTCAACAAGAGGAAATATTACTGGCATTAGATGCCCAAGCTATTGTGCATTCGCCTATTTTCCGCAGTGATTAGGTGCTACTAAAATCTAGATTTTTAGTGTTCTCATTTACCTATTCAAGCGAATTAGATTATGTTTAATAAAACTGACACGGCTAAGAGTAATAATACTCAAAAACAGGCAAACTTTTTTTCATTTCCTAAAATTACTGATCAGCAACTAGATTTGCCGATGCCAAATCATCCGGCAACGAATAACCATGCTCATAAAAATCAGGTAGTTGGATATTTACACCGACTCAGCTTGAGTAAAAAAGCAATAATTGTAGCGATAGCTATTGGCACTTTACCAACTTTGGTAATGGGGGCGATCGCCTATAGATTGGCTCATAAATCTATTACTCAACAAATCGCCCAATCTCAAACAGCGGCAGTTACTAGTCTATCAGATCAGGTAAACCGCTTTATGTTGGGAAAGTATGAAGATATTCAAATTCTCTCAAGTTTACCGTTTTTAACCAATGATAGAGTTAGTAGAAGTACCACTGCTGCCGAAAAACAGTTAGTTTTAAATCGCTTTGTTGAACCCTATAAGACATATAGTAGTATCGCCGTTTTTGATATTGAAGGTAACTTGATAGTCCAATCTGTCGGCAAACCTTTAGATCATGGTAAAGACCGTAACTACTTTTGGGAGACTCTGAAAAAAGATACTCCATTTATCAGTAAGCTAGAAAAATCAGTTATGGAAATCGCCGCACCCATCAAAAATGATGTTTCTGGCGAAACCATTGCTGTAGTAAGAGCAAGTATCCCCATCAAATCCTTAGAAGATACGCTGAAAAACTACACAGTCAACGGGCGTAAATATTATTTGCTCGATGCATCAGGAAAAGTTTTCCTAACTCCTCAAACAGAATTATTAGGTACTGAATATCCTGGTTTGGCTCAACTACTCAAAGCCAACAAAGTAGATAGTTTTACAGCAGTTAATCATCAACAACGACAACTAGTTAGTTACATCCCACCCGGCAGACTCGATGGCTTCCCTGGTTTAAATTGGCAGGTATTATTAACCACAGATACCGCCACAGCATTTGCACCCCAAAAACAATTACTCCAAACAATAGCAATTGGCACATTACTAACCGCAATCATCACAGCTGCGATCGCAGTTTGGTTAGCCAAGTGTACCACTCAGCCAATTTTAAATGCTGCTACGGCTTTATCGAAAATCAATCAAGGCGAACTGGATACTCGTTTGGCCACAGCCACCACAGATGAGTTAGGCCAAATGAATGCTGACATTAACCAAGTAGCATCCCAATTACAAGTCTTATTCAAAGAACAAGAAGTTATACACCAAGCCAGACATAACTGGGAACTTAATTCTGACCAAACACTGCAACTGCAACTTTTAGAACTACTCAATGAAGTAGAAGGTGCAGCCAGAGGAGACTTGACAGTACGCGCAGACGTGACGGCTGGGGAAATTGGGACTGTTGCCGACTTTTTCAACTCCATTGTCGAAAATCTCCGAGATATTGTCACCCAAGTTAAACAAGCTGCTACCCAGGTTAACGGCGCAATTGGTTCTAACGAAGGTGCAATTCGCCAATTAGCAGAAGAAGCACTCACCCAAGCTGCCGAAATTAACCGCACTTTAGATGCAGTTGACCAAATGACTTCTTCCATGAAAAGTGTTGCCGAAAACGCCCAACAAGCCGCTGTGGTGGCTAATCATGCCGCCCAAACTGCCACCAAGAGTGGAGAAGCAATGGATTTGACAGTCCAAAACATCCTGTGTTTGCGAGAAACCGTAGGTGACACTGCCAAAAAAGTCAAACGCTTAGGAGAATCTTCGCAACAAATCTCTCGCGTAGTTTCTTTAATTAACCAAATTGCCACCCAAACCAACTTACTCGCCATCAACGCCGGTATTGAAGCCGCCCGCGCCGGTGAAGAAGGCCAAGGTTTTGCGGTAGTTGCAGAAGAAGTAGGCGAATTAGCAGTACGTAGTGCCGCCGCCACCCAAGAAATCGAGCAAATTGTGGAGAACATCCAACGGGAAACCAGCGAAGTGGTGCAGGCAATGGAAATAGGCACTACCCAAGTTGTACAAGGTACTCAAATTGTCGAAGAAGCCAAGCACAGCCTGAGTGAAATTTTAGATGTATCACGACAAATAGATTCCTTGGTACAGTCAATTTCCACAGCAACGGCATCTCAGTTACAAACATCTCAATCAGTTAGCCAATTGATGCAAAATATCGCCGCCATTTCCCAACGCACCAGAGATTCTTCTCGCGCAGTTTCCGAATCTCTACACCAAACCGTGGAAATTTCCCAGCAATTACAAGAAACAGTGGAAACTTTCAAAGTTAATTGAATTAGCCAGTAGGAGGATATAGGGGCAAAATTTCCAGTCTCTAGCCTCTAGCCCCTAGCCTCTAATCCCCAATGACTAAATAAAACTATGTCAAAAGATAAAGAACTAGAAATCCAGATGCAATTTCTGGAAGAAGCCACAGATTACTTAAATACCTTAGAAGCAGTATTGTTGGAAATCAACACTATTCACCGCATTGATCTAGATAGAATTAATGCAGCACTGCGAGCTGCTCATTCCATCAAAGGCGGTGCGGGGATGATGGGATTTCGGGCGCTTAGTGATTTAGCTCATCGTTTGGAAGATTCTTTTAAAGTTTTAAAAACCCGCAAAAATTCTCTAGAAATTGATACAAATTTACAAACTTTACTGCTTTCTGGTGTTGACTGGCTGCGTCAGATAGTAGACTTACTCTCACAAGGAAATGTCATTGAAGACCAGTGGTTAACCACCTTTTGTTATCCAGTCTTTGACGAACTACGCGATCGCCTGGGTGAACCTAGCCCTGAAGACGCTTCTAGTATGTTATCGCCAGAGGATGGTCAAGACATTACGCCGTTGCTGTTTGAAACTGAAGTAGAAGGATGTTTACAACGCCTAGAAGCTGTAATTGCAGATAGCGCCCAGCCTTGTTTACAAGAAGAAGTAAGCATCATGGCGGCTGAATTGGGCGGCTTGGGGGAAATGTTGCAGTTACCGGCTTTTACCAGCCTTTGTGAGTCCATAGCTTATCATATCAGCAACACCACAAGCGATCGCGTGTCCGAAATCGCCCAAATAGCCTTACAAGCATGGCGGCGATCGCAAGCTTTGGTTTTAACAAATCAACGAGATAATTTACCGACAAAAATTGAGTTAACTGAAGTAGTAACTACTCCAGCAATTTATAATCAACATTCCAAAGCAGAGGCTATTGCTGAGTTTCTCGCCACCGAATCATTCCTAGAAGATGCACCAATAACTGATGTTGACATCCCAGAAGAAAGTCTGGTTTTGGCTCCCGAAATTACTACCACAGACTATACATTTATTGAACACACAGACGAGCTAAATAACGTTGGCAAAGACTGGGAAACACCAGACAATACTGTGCGGGTTCCCAGTAAACAATTGGAGCAAATTAATGATTTATTTGGCGAACTAATTGTCCAGCGCAATGGCTTAAATTCGCAACTAGAAAAATTACGTAAACTTGTGCGTAATCTAAATCAGCGAGTACAAATTCTCGAAAGAGAAAACCATGAACTGCGGACAATTTACGATAAAATTGCCATGCCGTTGGTGAAAACATCCGGCGTGCGCTCGCTTACAGAAATTGATATAGAACATATCTCAGAATTTGATACCTTAGAACTGGATCGGTATAACGGATTAAACCTGCGATCGCAGGAAGTAATGGAAACCATTGTCCAGGTACAAGAAGTCACAACAGATATTCAATTAAGTGTTGACGATACAGATCAAATCGCTCGTAAACTGAATAAAACATCGAAACAATTACAAACAAAACTCACACATATTCGGATGCGTCCCATTTCCGATTTAGTGGAGCGTTTTCCCAGAGCTTTACGTGACCTCAATGTAGAATATGGCAAAAATGTCCAACTAAAAGTTGAAGGTGGTAACACCTTAATTGAACGCAGCATTTTAGAAGCTTTAAACGAGCCGATGATGCATTTATTAAGAAATGCCTTTGATCATGGTATCGAAGATGCTGCCACACGCCGCACTTTAAATAAACCAGAACAAGGATTAATTGAAATTACGGCTACCCACCGCAGTAACCGCACAATCCTGACAATGCGTGATGATGGTCGGGGGATTTCTTTAGAAAAAATTCGCTCCCGTGCCGCAGCTATGGGATTAGATACTACTTTAGTCGCTAGTGCTAGCGACGAAGAACTATTATCACTAATTTTTGAACCAGGGTTTACCACCTCCGACCAAGTAACCGCCTTATCTGGTCGCGGTGTCGGCATGGATGTAGTTCGCAATAACCTCAAATCGGTGCGAGGAGACATAACAGTAGACACCGAATTAGGAGTAGGAACTACCTTTACCCTCTCAGTACCATTTACACTTTCCGTGGCGCGAGTACTGCTAGTAGAAAGTAACAAAATGCTTTTGGCATTTCCCACAGAAGTCGTTTCCGAAATATTTTTACTGCAAAACGAACGAGTATTTTCAATGGCAGGTAGCGAAGTCCTCAACTGGCAAGGAACTATGCTGCCATTGATTCGCCTTGGTCGCTACTTCGAGTTTAATTGTCCGCGCTACGATAACCCAGAACGGGAAACTCCCCCAGCCATCAACGCCAGCAGTGTCTTAATAGTTAAAGGTAATAATCAGCCAGTAGCCATCCAAGTAGACCGTTGCTGGGGTGAACAAGAAGTAGCCATTCGCCAAGTCGAAGGGAATATACCTTTACCAGAAGGCTTTAGTAACTGCACAATTCTCGGTGATGGTCGAGTATTAGCGTTAGTTAATACCAACGAATTACTATATTGGATTGCCACTAATCAACGCACTCCTAAAAATAAGCAATTACCATCAGTTAGGTTAAAAACACCTTTTCTGTGCTTTGATAACAACAAACTACCAGTACCTACTACTAATAACAAAGGCACGATTTTAATTATTGATGACTCAATTAACGTGCGGCGTTTTTTAGCCTTAACTTTAGAAAAAGGCGGGTATCAAGTAGAACAAGCCAAAGACGGTCAAGATGCCTTAGAAAAACTAGAAACTGGCATAAAAGTCGCAGCAGTAATTTGTGATATTGAAATGCCGCGCCTTGATGGTTATGGCTTCTTAGGTCGCATCAATTCCCACCTAGATATGAAACATATTCCAGTTGCCATGTTGACCTCTCGCAGCAGTGATAAACATCGACAATTAGCCATGCAATTAGGAGCGCGGGCGTATTTTTCTAAACCTTACAACGAACAGGATTTACTCAAAACTCTCGAAGAAATTATTGGTAATATTCCCGCAACGGCAACATCCCATTAAGCCGCAAACTAGTGGAGACTCGCCTAAATGAATCACGAACAAAAAGCTCTCCGAATTTTTGAGAAAGTCCGGGATATGAGCCTTGCGCTCACAGATTAAGACAAAATTGCTATAGTTTGCTGAATTTCAGTGATATACTGACAAACAAAATCAGTACTTTCACTCTCATGAATGAATAATGGTATCCCTGTAAAAATCCTGTTTTTAGCTGCTGATCCTAGTGATGCGTCTCGGCTACGCTTGGGGCAGGAATTACGAGATATCAAAGAAAGACTGCGAATAGCTAGAGACGCAGATAAGTATCAATTAGAGCAACGGGAATCAGTTCGCGTAGAAGATATTACACAAGCAATATTTGATGTTAACCCGCAAATAATACATTTTTCTGGACATGGTAAAACTACTGAAGAACTTGGCTTTGAGAATAAAATCGGTCAAATTCAGCCTGTAGAACCTGAAGCTTTGGCAGCCATGTTTGGGTTATTCGAGCAAGTTGAGTGTGTGCTACTTAATGCCTGTTATTCTGAGATACAGGCGAAAGCCATTGCTGAACATATCTCCTTTGTGATTGGGATGAATGATGCCATTGGTGATGCCGCTGCGATCGCATTTGCCGTTGGTTTTTATAAAGCATTAGAACGACTTTTTAACAATAGTCAAGATGAAGGTAAAACATCACCACTGGCTGGGATTTGTCAAGAGGAATATATCAAGCCTTGGGATAAAACCAGCGCCATTGATTTTATTAATAGTCGTTTAGCTTTAACTTCCGTGAGTTTTACTGAAGCAGAAATCATGCAAATAATCCGAGAAAGTGGTGGACATCCCCGGAAACTCATGCAGTTATGTTATCGAACTTATTCACGTTATACGGAGGGTATGTGATTCACCATAGCCTTTTGACCTCACCCCCAACCCCTCTCCGACGCAAAGCTACGGTGTACACACAAGTAGACCCAGAGCGAGTTTCCAGCCAAAAAAAGTGGATTCAAATTGCTCAAGACCGCGAACCAAAGTAGTAATACCGGGAGGTTTGTGAGACTTGTAACCAGACCAACCACCAAATCGAGCAATAATCCAAGTAGCCCAAGGTAAAGAATGAGGAGGATAGGGATTTTGTTGAAGTAAAGTGTTGCCTTCGACAGTGGGTGCAAGAGTGGATAAACATTGGAGTTGTTCATCATTGAAAGCAACAGTTGCGCTTAAATCAGAATTATCCCGTCCCTGAATCAGTTGTAAAATTCGCACAGCCACAGACAAAGCTAAAATACTCAGTTGTGTTATTTCCGACTACACCTAGACCCTCTGCTTTCAACCTGCCAAAATGAGACTGCAAGTTAATTTCGCTGCTATCACGCTCTGGCTAATATATGCTTGTCTTCTACCTTTGATACACAGTTGTCTCTTTGGCTTTGGACTAATTCCCCTATTGTCACATTTTCATTCTCCAAAAAGCGGTAGTAACCCACCTGTTCGGCTCTATTTCTACTTATTTGGCGAATGCTGACTGATTGATGTTTTTCCATTGCTTCGTACAATGCTGCCCCCTTTTTGTCAGTCTTGGGTCTCCAAAAGCAATTCCATCCCACTGCTGAGCATGAATCATTATTGGATTTTCCACCACCTTTTTCTCCCCACAACTCCTTCCCTTAGTAGTTTACTCGCACTTGTGTGTACACCGTAGGCATAAATGACGGGGGATTCTGGGTTCAAGTTGAAGAATTATCGTTTGAGCATTTGGGTCAGTTTATCAACTAGTCGTACTTCCTGCTTGTTATCTGCCAGTGTACGTGCCAGAATTATCGCCCTTTCATAAAAATTCTGGGCAGTTGGGTAATTGCCTAGCTGCTCATATAAATTAGCGTAGGACTCAAAAGAAATTAATTCTTCTCGGAGATTTTGTAATTCTTGGGCGAGGATTAAGCGCTGTTCTAGTAAATCAAAGGCACGTGGATAACGTCCTACTGCACTGTGTGCTATGACTAAACCGTCAATTGCCCGTAATTGATTGGTGCGATCGCGGCTGATTTTAGCGATTCGCATGGCTGCCCCATAAGTACCAATGGTATCTGGATAATTGCTGGCAGCTAAATAAGCATCTCCTAAATTATTCAGAGTATTCGCTTCACCGATAGGATCGCCAGTTTGACGGCGGAAACTTAGGGCAGTTTCATACAGCTTAATTGCTTTGTTGTAGTCTCCCAACCTGGCAGATACCAATCCCAAATTACTTAAAGATAGTCCTTGCCCTTCAATATTTTTGACATGGCGGGCAATAGTCAGGGCCTCTTCCACCGTTTTACCGGCGGCGACAGCTTCACCTTGTTGCAGCAATAAAGTACTAATGTTATTTAAAGCAAAAATTTGAGCTTGAAAGTCTTTCGTATCACGAGCGATCGCTAACCGGCGGCGCAAGGCGTTTTCTCCTTGTTTGAACCGATTTAGCTGGAGATAAGCCTTGGCCATTAAATCGTAAGTCACCCCTTGGGCTTTAAGGTCACCAATGGAGTGATAAATTTCCAAGGCTTCTAGACAAGAGGCTACAGTTTTCTCAGCGAATCCTGAAGCATATTGTTGTTCACCAATCCGCACTAAGCTATCTGCTTCTTCTCGAGATTGCCGCCAACTAGAATTACTTAATGGGCGGTGCAGTTGTTGTGTAATATCCGCAGCACTGGCCACTGTCGGACTCAGTAAAACAATAAAAAGTAAAACGTAACACCCAGGTAATAACTGCCGTTGTTTCATAAAATTTACCGGTGAAATTTCGGCTCTAAGTAAAAGGTTTAAGAAGAAGATTTATTTTTCTGAAAACAATACCCGTAAAATACGCGTTTATACTTAGATTATTCTGAGGCAGAATCTTCTCCCAAGTAGATGGCGCGGATGTCTGCGGGTAATTTGTCCTCTAGCATACGATAGCCTTCCTGGAGAAAATTGGCTACTTCGAGAGGCGATATCTTTTCTCCTTCTGCTTGCAAATAAGCGGCAATTCTGGTTTCACTCCAGTGGAAAGTTTGCGCCATCAACACCATCAAACGCAAAATAGGTGGTAATTGGTCTAATGCCTGTTCTACATAGCACCACAGCGGCGGTGATGTCGCCTGAAGAGAATAATGAATGGCTTCTGTGGGCGGTAGTTGAATTTCGTTGATACAAAAAGCTGTGATATTAATCAGCCAATTTTGTAAAGTCAACGCATCCGGGCTGGATGTGGGATCAGCTAACTTTAATCCTCCGAGTTCGTAGTAAATATGTTTCCAAGTGAGAGCAAACAAATAATCTGCCTGGACAGGCGATCGGGCTGAATGCTGAATCAAGGTGTAGACTATGGGGCTATAACGGCAAAAAATGACTGTAAAGTACTTGCCAACATCTGGATAAGTCTGAAACAGATTCAGCAATTCTAGGTCACTGTGATGAAACAATGACTTCACTAAAGGGTGATTAGCTTCGGGAAAATGAGGAATTTGCATAAGCTTACGGGTGGCTGGTAGTTAAAATAGTATTGTGAGTTAGTGGCCATCTAGCGCTGATCTGCATACAATCAAGGTTGTGGTCTGTTAGTTGCTAAGACTCAGACTACTTTAGTATTGATAAACTAAGAATAAGGACTTAAATTTAGTTCTGATAGAGAATAATAAAAGCCGCTCCTTTATATAATCTTTGGTTTGTTCATGGTTATAGCAGCTAATGTAATGACTTTCTTGTTTGCCCCTTTGACTTTAGGCTCTTTTTTACCATCCCTGCCTTTGGATAGCTTGTTTTCCACCCAAGGCATTATGGTGATGTTGCTGGCAGCTTATGCCGGTGCAATGTGGATGTTTCTCACCAGCGCCCCCAAAGTCCATACTGTAATGGTGTCTGATCTGGAAATTGCCCGACAGTTGTATGAAGGGCTGCTAGATTTGCCAGCCGCCGAAGTGCCTTTGCACTACTACTACAACTACGAACAAACCCTAGGCACCACTGGCATCGATCCACTATATATGTCTACCAGTCCCAGTTGGTCTAACAAAGTGATGAATAATGCCAACGATGGGTTGTGGTATCAAATGAAAAAAAATACCCAGCTACACGTGATTACAGGTGCTAGTTTGGGCAGCAAGAATCAACAACGTCACGTTTGTTTTGACCGTGACTGTTTAGATATGATTTTATTGCGAATAGAAATGCGCGGATTAAAATTCAAAATTCGCAACCAAAAGCCCCTCAATTTTCTAGTTAAAGACTATGAAGGGCGCATTATTGAAGTATCTGAAGTAGCTAATTAGTTTTGATAATTGCCAGGCCTATTGCTGATAGTGGACTGACACGCCTAAAATAGTGTGATAGATATAACTCTTGTAGTGCGGGCATTTTGCCTGCACTGGACGGGCGAGACGCCCATCTACAAGATAAATTTAATGCAACATTTTAGCTGTGTTAGTCCAGTAGCCTTGGTAAGAATAGGGGTTGTGGGATGAGGTTATTTATTTTATTAAATCTTGATGCCTTCGTACATTTCAAACTGGATGATACTACAAACTTGTTCCCGTTTTCAGGTAATGAGATAATATTAACTACTTAAATATTACTTTTTATTCGCAATCAATTTTAAATCTTTCTCTTGCATTTCGAGAAGTTCGGGAATAGTCACAAAGCTATAGCCTTGCTGACGAAACTTATTAATAATTTCTGGTAAAGCTTGTACAGTTTGGGCGCGATTACCACCACCATCATGCAATAAAACAATTCCACCAGGTTTTGCGTGTCCAAAAACGTTATTAATTAACCTTGGTACGCTGGGACGCGCATAGTCTAAGGAGTCAGAAGACCACATAATAATGGCATATTTTCTATTTCTCGCGTAGGCAGCCACCCCATTATGCATGATTCCTCCAGGTGGCCGAAACAAATTAGTTTTCACCCCTGTAGTTTGATAAATTAAATCTGTTGTGTTATCAATCTCATAGGCAGCCGCCTTGGGATTCATATAATGATACCAGTGATGCCAAGTATGGTTGCCAATAGCATGACCATCAGCAATTACCCGTCTCACCATGTCTGGATAATTTTTGACATTTTGCCCAACAACGAAAAATGTCCCTTTAACATTATTTTCTTTAAGAATATTCAGTACTTGCACAGTAGTATCCGGCCAAGGGCCATCATCAAATGTCAGTGCAATTACTTTCTGACCCTGACTGAGGTTTGCCGCCTTAATGGTTGCCCCTTGAAAGCGTGGTGGCACAGCATAAGAAAGACCCTTGATTTTGGCTTCTTGCTGCCAACTTGTGAGCATTGTTGCTTTTAATCCCTCAATGCGCTTTTGAGTGCCAACTTTGGCAGCAGATAAGTTATTTATATTTATATCTTGTCGGTTCTGCGCCTCAGAAGCATTTGGCTTGATTAGTAACATTAAAGCAACGCTTAAAGCAGCACTCAAGGCAAGCAAGGCAATCAATATTCCTTGTGGCCAAAGAAACGACCTATTATTTTCCACTTCATAGCTCCTTCAAAGGTAGAACCATCAGTCGCATTTCTGACGGTACTTTGTAGCACACTTGCTTTTAAATATCTGTGATAGGTAGATGTTTTCTGATAATTGAGAACTTATGGATCAAGAACTTACAGAAATCTTAGAAAAAATATGAGCTATGACTGATGAAGCTTCAACTGTAACCAAGAAAATCCGGTTTCAGAGGATGACTAGCCATAGAATATTTATTAATAATTAATGCTTCCCACTTCATGGCATTAACAAAATATTTTGTTGGCCACAGGTTATTTATACAAGAGGGTTTTCGGACAACCTTAATGCCATAGCTGATAATTTATATTTTAATCTTTTTTTTCATTGTTAACTTGTTAAAAAATAGTTAATTTTTACCTTGATTGCTGTTCTTTTTTGTCTACTATAGAGTGAACATGAGGGCAATCAACTGCATATAGTTTCCCATTCTTTAGGTAAACTTAGCCGTTAATTTCTATACTTTTTACTTGTTCATTCTGAATAATCTTAATCAGCATTTGAGTGTTTTTTAGATGCTGATGCATCAGCTACTTAAATAGCTAAAAGCCTAAATTTCTCATTTTTTCACTTGCGAACAAAGATAGCAAATTAATTAGGGATATTACATCATTGATATGAGAATTACAGCATATATAGATACAGTGTAATTACCGAATTTTATTAGGGCTTGATAACTTAACCATATTCTTGAAAATTTTATGTATTAAATTTAACTATTCATAACAGTAAAGTTTTTGACAAAAATAGCTTGTTTAAGTGACAGTTATTATCGAATAATTACCAAAGAATGATTCTAATTTACAAAATATGCGTCCATTCCGAGAAAAAGAATGGCTATTTAGCTTGCTGATAGCATCGGTGATCCTGTGGCTGATATTTTTGGGAAGCTTGCCTTTACGAGACTGGGACGAAGGGACTGTAGCCCAGGTTGCCCGTGAAATTTGGCGCGCCCCCGCGGGTTCTCTGCGTTGGCTTTATCCTATTTTGGGAGGTGAACCATATCATAACAAGCCACCTCTGATTCACTTACTCATTGCTGGGGCTTACTTTCTCGGAGGAGTGAATGAGTGGACTACACGTTTGCCCAGTGCAATGTTAACTGCGTTGGGAGTCCCTTTGCTGTATTTGGTGGGGCGGTTGCTGTTTAACCAACATTTACCAGCTTTGTTTGCTGCTTTGGTTTACTTGACAATGTTGCCTGTGGTGCGTCACGGACGACTGGCGATGTTAGATGGCGCGAGTATTTCTTTTTTTCTCCTGTTGTTATTTTTTTTACTGAAAGCCCGCCAGCATCAACGGTATGCGTTAGGTGTAGGAATATGTCTGGGACTAATTACTCTCACCAAAGGAATGTTAGTTTTGTTGTTAGGGGCGATCGCTTGTTTATTTGTGATTGCCGACGGACAATTATCTTTGGGAAAAAACCCCTATTTCTGGGCGGGGATGTTGTTGGGAAATGCAGTACCTTTGGCTTGGTATACTGCCCAATGGCAACATTATGGAGGAAGTTTTTTACAAATCAATTTTCAGGCACAAACCTTTAACCGAATTACACAACCCGTAGAAGGTCATAGTGGTCCTCCTTGGTACTATTTAATTGAGTTAATTAAATATGGTTTTCCCTGGCTAATATTTTTGCCAGGAGGGTTACATCTAGCTGTGCGAAAACGTCATACTACCTGGAGTCGTTTAGTTCTTATTGGGACAGTTGTTTATTTTGTCGCCATTTCTGCGATGAGAACCAAACTTCCGTGGTATGTCCTGCCGATTTATCCATTTTTAGCTTTAGCAATTGGTGCCAAACTGAGCGAAATTTGGCAACACCGAAATTTGATTAATAAATATTGGGCTATATTTCTAGTTATTATTGCCATTGCAGGTATAGGAGGATGTATTTACTTTGTTATTGCTGATCCCCAGCCTGTATTGATAGTTATGAGTTTGGTTTTGGCAATCAGTATGGGTATAGCTGCATGGCTAATTAAACAGCGCGATCGCCTGGTTGTTCCTGTGTTATTTTCGGGAATGTATCTAGTTTTGTTACTGTTGATGAGTTCGCAATCCTGGATATGGGAATTAAATGAAGCTTTCCCGGTCAAACCTGTGGCTGCATTGATTCGTACTCATGTTTTCCCAGGAACAAAAATCTACACTTCTTTTGCTTATAGTCGTCCGAGTTTAGACTTTTACTGTGACTGCCAAGTTATTCCCGCAGACATCACAGGGTTACAACAAATGCAGTCAGAGCAATCTTATTTATTGATAGATAATGCAACTTTACAAAATATCGACTTATCTAGCAGTAAAGTATTAGGTCAATCGGAAGATTTTACCTTGATTGCCCCAAAGATTAATTAGTTTTTTGTTTTCCCGTATTTAGCCACTGATCCCTGACTGTTAAATAATGCCATACCATCTGGTACGAGAGAGTGTCAAACTGGAAGTTGTCCGTAAATTCTTAAGCAATTGTGAAAGCTATTACTCTTGTTGGTTCCACTGGCTCAATCGGTACTCAAACTTTAGATATTGTTACTCAGTACCCAGATCAGTTTCGGATTGTGGGATTAGCTGCTGGGCGGAATGTGGAAATGTTAGCAGATCAGATTCGGCAGTTTCGCCCCAGTATCGCAGCGATTTCTGCTGAGGAGAAATTACCGGAATTACAAGCAGCTATTAAAGACCTCGACCCGCAACCGATTTTACTAGCTGGCGAGGCTGGTGTGATAGAAGTAGCTCGTTATGGTGATGCTGAGGTGGTGGTCACGGGGATTGTTGGTTGTGCTGGGTTACTACCTACCATTGCTGCTATTGAAGCCGGTAAAGATATTGCCTTAGCAAATAAAGAAACTTTAATTGCTGGTGGCCCTGTGGTTTTACCTTTAGTAGCAAAACATGGGGTAAAGTTATTACCTGCTGATTCTGAGCATTCAGCCATATTTCAATGCCTACAAGGTGTTCCCCAGGGTGGCTTGCGGCGAATTTTGCTGACAGCTTCTGGTGGGGCTTTTCGGGATTGGGATGTAGAAAAGTTAGCCGAGGTGAAGGTGGCTGATGCTCTCAAGCATCCTAACTGGTCAATGGGGCGCAAAATCACCATCGACTCGGCCACTTTGATGAATAAGGGACTGGAGGTGATTGAGGCTCATTTCCTGTTTGGCTTAGATTATCAGGATATTGAAATTGTCATTCATCCCCAAAGTATTATTCACTCGCTGATTGAGTTACAAGATACTTCGGTTTTAGCTCAACTCGGTTGGCCGGATATGCGCTTACCTTTACTTTATGCTTTATCTTGGCCAGATCGCATCTACACAGACTGGCAAAGACTAGATTTGGTGAAAGCTGGCAATTTAACCTTCCGTGAACCAGATCACCAAAAGTATCCTTGTATGCAGTTGGCTTATGCTGCGGGTCAAGCTGGGGGTTCCATGCCGGCTGTCTTGAACGCCGCTAATGAACAGGTTGTGGCGTTATTTTTAGAAGAGAAAATTCAATTTTTAGATATTCCCCGATGTATCGAATTAGTTTGCGATCGCCATCAAAATGATAACTGTGCAAGTCCTTCTTTAGATGACATTTTGGCAGCAGATAAATGGGCTAGACAAGAAGTTTTAACTGCAACTAAAAAATTAGCAACCTCAGCGCAGATAATTTCGCTGCACTAAACGAATCAATAGTACAAAAACATTAGTGAGGATGGTATAAAATCAAGCTATCCTCGCTAATTTTATAATTTTTATATATATCTACTAAAAAATAAAAATGTTTTTACTATGCTAGTTCAAAATTGAATTTTAACTGAAATAAACACTAAAAATTAAGGTATATTGGAGAAGAATAATTCTCGAAGACTACTAGTAGTAATTATTTTAATTAGGGTGCAGTAAATTTTACATCAGTAATTGTTACACAGACAAAAATTTACTCGATAAATAAAAGACTGCCCAGACAAAGGCAGATTTTAAGGAATTTGCATTTATGATTCCCACCCTAATTCTTGCTTGGATAGTATTTACATTTTTGTGGAAAATACTCAAAACAACTCTCAAAAATGCTTTAACTGTGGCGGCTCTCTTGGTTTTACTTAATATCGGTTATGGGATTACACCGAGAGATATTTGGCATCAAATCATGCATTTTGCTCAAATACTATCGCAGAGTAGCAGTAGTAACTAATAAATTCCCAGCCTATTGTTAAATTTTGGCAAAGCATCTACACTCTTCATCGTTTACAGGAATTTTCAAGCAAATATCCCAAAGGAACTTCTGGCTAAAATGGTTGTCTCCTCCCGTCCTACATTGAGGACGGGCAGGATACCCAATATAAAAGTAGAAATCAATTATTATGTGAGGTGGTAATCTTAGCAAATGCGTCCTTCATACTTGCAGGTAACTGACGCATAATTTTACCTCTTTCACGATCTAGTGCTACTAATGTCACCTTGGCAGTAGCATACAATTGTTGTCCATTAATTGAGACAATTTCATAATCCCAGTTCATTCGCACACCAGTCACCCCAGTCATGCGTGTTTTGACAATCACTGCTATCCCCAACTCAATGGCCCGATGATAGCGTACTGAAAGTTCTACAACTGGTAAATCACAGCCTAAAGCCACTAAATTGGCAAATTCAATCCCTATTGATCGCAAAAACTCCACCCGTGCTTCTTCCATCCAGGTGAGATAAATACCATGCCAGGCAATACCTGCATAGTCAGTATGATGAGGTTGCACTCTGACTGGATATTCAAACCAACTGTCAAATTCGTGATTCGATGGAACGTCAATAGTGCTAGTTGGAGGTAGTTTCGCTTGCCTTGATTGTTTTTCAGACATCTTGGAATTTCTTTACAGCTATGAATTTTTCACATCTGAAAGAATTCTCTCATAAGGTTTTGATAATCTCACTGAAAAGACATGACACAGCCCAGCAACGGACACATCACTTAACGGTAATCGCCAATAGGTAATGTGGAATTGCCAAATCAGCCACAATTACCTATTACTAATTACCTGGCCTAGATGGCCAATTCTCAATCGATGATTGGAACCTGTTGTGAAGTACCCCATGAGATACAGAAATTCCTAACACTTTTTAGCTAAGGCTTTATTGCCTGCATTAGCTGGCGCACAGTGTTTGACAAGATTAGCTAGTTCCTGCAACTGACTAATTGCCTCAGCACCCTCTAACTTCATTAATTCACGGTCATCACGCATTTCTGTCCAGGTGATCCCATAATCGGATACCAAAAACCGAATCAAGTGATTATCGCCCAAGCTAACCATAAATGAAGCACTATTCATTTGGTCGCCGCAGGTATAACAAGACGCAGGGTATCCGCGTCGTTCTAGGACAATTGCCAAGGCTTGTAGGTTCATTACCAAGTCTTGAACAAATTGTCGGTGTTGATGCGCTAGTCTCAGAAACACTTTTTTCCTCCAGACACCACAGTCATTTTAGTCTCTTTTATATTTTCTTTAGATTTTCTTACCCACTGGTATTGTAAACTATCCATTACATTTACCAGAAACTCATAAAGTCGTTGATTGACTACCTTGATTAGGGTAGGGGATAAATCATCAACTTGCCGTATCAAAATATTCAATTTGCTAACTCGATTCAACGGACAGATTTTACAAGTTTAATTTTTTATTTATTATTTCTGTCCGGTTTTATGCCCGGTTTACATCCTGAGATAATATGATCCGCCTTAAGAGTAACGCAAATTTGGCGTCAGTTAACAACAGAAAACTTACGGATATTAATTTTTTTGGACATATACTGCCAATCCTTTGGTAAATAAAGCCTTTCACGCCACTTCAGTATTCTTTATCTACTCTATCAAGTATAATCAGTGTGTTCATAAGTGGTAATTCAGTGTACCTGAATCCTAGGTACACTTAGTCTATTCCTCCTGTCAATATAGATGTTTATAGATGATTTGGGGTTTGGGTTGTGGGAGTACTAGCCGTATTTGCGTAAATTATTAAGTGTTATGTTCTTCAGGACAAATTCGCCACACTACTATCTCTGCCTTGATACAGAGAATAACTGAACACATAATGAACGTGTTGCCATTTCGCCAGTATTTTCACGCTGATTGCAGTTATGGTATAAAACTTACTCAACATTCAAGAGACTTCTGCGTAAAAATTAAGAAATATTATGCCGATTACGTGAATAAAGTCCATTGAGAGCAGAGTAAATTATGGGACTAACAGTCCATAAACCTCTAAAACTTTGATTGCCAGACTGTTAGCACCATCCATGCTTGGTAATGTGAGTTAGGAGTGGGTAGTTTAAGAGACTACTTGCCACCAACCGAAAGCCGGGCCAATAAAACGGATAGTCAACCAACCCACAACCATAGCCCCAATACAGAACCAAGTTCCCCGAGTAGTCCACTCCACAAACAAGTCTGCTTGGGTTTTGGTGATGGGAACCCAAGGTAAGATGCGAGACTCTTGACCGTAGTTTTCTTTCAATGTAGTTTTACGACGCTTTGCTTCACCCATAATCAATAATTCACAATTCAATTGAGGTTTTGATTTTAGGGACTGCCAAATAAAAATATCCAAAAATTGCTTGTATGGTGAGCATCTTACCTACTAATCACGAATAATGGGCCGGATGCCATTTCACAAGGGGGGATAATTTTTTTGGTGTTCCCTAATTGTGGCAGTTAACATAGTTGCACCAAAATCGATAATAACGTTTGCTTTCAGGCGATCGCACAGCGGTTGACAAAACGTAAATAGCTAACTAAGCCGAATCTTCTGCACTCGGATGGGAAAACAGACTGGGATCGAGATAGTTAATCCGGGCTAGAGGACTGAGAACAGCCAGAACTTGAGCGCCATAGCTACGATTCACTACACGACTATCAAGTAAAGCCACAATACCTTGACTTTCGCGGACTGGTGCGATCGCTCGTTGTAATTCATTTAAAGCTGCTGGTAACAAGAATAATCTAAACCAATCTTGATGCGATCGCTTGTAATGAGCAACTCTACCAGCCACCAAAGGATTTTCTAAAGATGGTAAGGGCAAAGTGGCAATAATTAACAGATGGGGTGCAGGTAAGACACTTTGATGTTCTCGCCAAAATTCCCAACCACTAATCAAAATGCCATTTTCATCCAAACAAGTTTTTTCCACCTGTACCCGTGAACCAAATTCCGAGGCCAAAACAGCACCTACCTGGGCTTTGAGTGGCACATCTCCCACCAATATCACCGTTAATCCTGGGGCTGTCGCACTTAAACACAGCAATGTCCGGACTTTATGAATAAAAGCAGCCTGAAATTCTGGGGTATTGGGTAAGGGTATTTTATGAGGTACATATAACTGAATCGCTGACCCTTGAGTATCAGAAGAAAACTTCAAACAAGTGACATCATCTAAACCCAAACGCTGACGGAACAATGGGGCTTCAGTTTCTGGTTCTAAGGCGCTACCAATTAACACTACTGGTTGTCTTTGCCAAATCGGGGTCAAAATACTGCCTAATTCAATGGGGGCATATTTTAGAGAAAATAAGCCTTGACGACGGGAAATTGTCGCCCAAAACAGCGGCGGCGGAGATAAAGGGGCGGAATTTTCCGTAATCAGTGGAAATTGCTGCCAGAAATGCTGCCAAGGTTTTGGGAGTTCTGGTATTGATGCCAATTCTAAATAAAGTTCACTTAAAATCTCTACTTCTGACTGCGAAATTAAATAGCATTCATAGGGATTAGCTGGATGCTGGAACAGTTCGTGTGTCAGTTGTGTCCTTGCAGAGCGAATTACCTCGGCTTGTTGGGGACAAGCTAACATCAGTTGATCCCAGTCTTGGGGTTGAATAGTTTGGGTTAGTTGATCACGTACCCAATCTTCTAAATCATCTACCCCATCAATAATGGTGGGAATACCTGGAGGAAAATCATCAACAGATGTGATTTGCCCCCGCAACCAAGCTTGGGGGGTGGTTAGAAGTAGTCCTTGGAACTCAGAACCAGGCCAAGCGTCGCCGGTTCTAATGGGTTTGTTAGCTTGTAACCACGGCTGGAGACGGGGAATTTCTACTTTTAACAAACGTTGCTGTACTGATTCTGGGGCGACAATAATGACAGGGCCATGCCACATCAAAGCCGATGCGACAAAACTGGTACGATATCGACCTTGATAGCCACAAACCGCCCCGACTTGAATTAAGGCGCTACGTCCTAAACGCAAGGCCCGTGCTACCAATCTTGCCATCGTTAAATGATGGGGCCAGGAAGGAAACCCCGCCTGCGATCGCAGAAAGTTATGTAGTGACAAATGAACTTCAGCCTCAATCACAAGCTTTTAATCCCATACAAAGTGACTTCTACTTCCAATAGCCCCATTTCTATTATGTTGTCATTAGCCATCAGTCATTAGCAAACACTAACGACCAATTACCAATTAACCTAAATTATGCCAACTTACACAGGAATCTCCAGCGAAGCCTTCAGGCATCCACTGGATCGCCAAGCCGAGCAAGCTTTACGCAATTTACCGGGTTTTGATTTAATAGCTCGTAAATTCGTGGAATTTGTCTACGAACGCCCTCAGTTAGTCTATCTAATGGGCAACACCATCCAAGTAGGGCCACGCCAATATTCCACTATTTACCATATGTTCCGTGAATGCGTGCGGGATTTGGACATTTACCCAGAACCGGCACTGTTTGTCCAACAAAATCCCCAAGCCAATAGTTATGCTTTGGGGCAAGAAAATCCTTACATAGTCATAAATACAGGGATACTAGATTTACTCAACGAAGCCGAAATTAGGGCGGTGTTAGCCCATGAACTGGGGCATATTAAATGTGGTCATACTATTTTAATTCAAATGGCGATGTGGGCGATGAATGCTGCTTCTGCCTTGGGAGAATTAACCTTCGGGATTGGCAATTTCGTGTCTCAAGCCTTAATTTATGCCTTTTTTGAATGGCGGCGCAAGGCAGAGTTAACCGCAGATCGCGCTGCTTTGTTAGTCATGGATGACTTAAATCCTGTGTTGTTATCCATGATGAAAGTATCTGGCGGTAGTATCAAATATGCCCACGAATGTAGCTTACAGGAGTTTATTAAACAGTCTCAAAGTTATCACTCATTAGATGAAGATGGACTGAATCAAGTTTATAAATTCCTGATTTACAACGGCTCTCAAGGCAGTATGTTGAGCCACCCTTTCCCTGTGGAGCGTGTACGCTACTTACAAGAGTGGGCTGTATCAGAAGAATATCAGCAAATTCGCCGAGGTAATTATCAGCGATCGCCTGCATCTGGTGCAGTAAATGTGGCAGCAGAACCTTCCGCAGAGGAAGTGGAAACTTTGCGTCGCCAAATTGAAGAATTACAACAAGAAATTAACAAAATGAAAGACTCTGAATAGACGCTCGACACCTTGACTAAGCTCGCCTGTGCGGGCTTAGAGCTTCACTTCCTCACCAAAGTTTTGTAGGGTGAGTATCTTACCTATTCAAACAGGCTGTAGCAGAATTTATCATTCAAGATTCCCTGACGTTGGATAATACTTTTTGGGTGGACTGCTTCTTTTGTGACTAATACAGGTTCAAAAAGCACCAAGCTCTCATCTTTTGAGAGATGGCAACAAATCCATACTCCAAAATTCAAACTTGCAAGTTGCTGGAATATATTTCCACGTTAATTTTGATCTAGGTATTTCTCAATATGGTAATTCACCTTACAAAATGGCTGTCTGTGTTCGCTAATATTCTGGCCCTTGTGATCTTCATTCCGGGAATTGCCTTAGCTGCACCAGTTCAAATCAATGCTGTTCCTAGTATTATTTTTAGTCCAATAGCCAGTGTTCCTACTGTCTTAAACTCATTTGCGGAAATTGACCTAACGCCCCAACAACAGCAACAACTCCAGGCTGTGCGTCAGAGAAGAAATCGGGAAATCGGTGCAGTATTAAATTCATCTCAGCGTGACCAACTAGCTCATAGCCTGCGTGCTGGTAATGATATTAATCAGGCATTAAAAAAACTGAATTTGCAACCAGAACAGCAAGACTTAATTAAGGCGATCGTTCAATTTACTAATCTGAAAATGCAAGCCATCGCAACTCGGCATTTGTCATAAGTGGCACAAAATTAACTAGCTTTCCCCACTCCCCACTCCCTACTCCCTACTCCCTACTCCCTACTCCCTACTCCCTAGTTTGTGACATGGTGTATTTCTCCAAGTGATCGCCTTGTCAACTTTGCCAGCATCTATAATGAATCTTGCCCTCTTTAGTTCGTTACCATGTCGGAAGAAGATATCCGTGCGGCTAGGCTGGAAAAAGTCAACCAACTCAAGCAGCTAGGATCTAACCCCTATGCCTATAGTTGGCAATCTACACATCACACAGCCCAATTACAAGAAAAGTTTGCTGACTTACCCAGTGGTGAAGAAGTTGATTTAGACGTTGCCGTTGCTGGACGCATTATGGCGCGTCGCGTTTTCGGTAAACTGGCTTTTTTTACCCTGCAAGATGAAACTGGCACTATTCAACTTTATCTAGAAAAAAATCGTATCCAAGAATGCATGGCAGATGCTGATGCTGATGCCTTCGCTCACCTCAAACAACTCACAGATGCAGGTGATATTCTGGGAGCCAAAGGTACTATTAAACGGACTGAAAAGGGCGAGTTATCTGTCTACGTCAAAGAATACAGCATCCTGACAAAATCTCTGTTGCCGCTACCCGACAAGTGGCATGGGTTGACAGATGTTGCTAAACGCTACCGTCAGCGTTATGTTGACTTGATTGTCAATCCCGAAGTGCGGCAAACTTTCCGCCGTCGCGCCCAAATTACAGCGGGAATTCGTCGCTATTTGGAACAACGAGATTTTCTCGAAATTGAAACCCCTGTTTTGCAAAGTGAAGCTGGCGGTGCCGATGCGCGTCCGTTTGTCACCTACCACAACACCCTAGAAATGGAGTTGTATCTGCGAATTGCTACAGAACTCCATCTGAAGCGATTAATTGTGGGTGGATTTGAAAAGGTGTTTGAATTGGGGCGGATTTTCCGCAATGAAGGAATTTCCACACGGCACAATCCTGAATTTACCTCAATTGAGGTATACCAAGCCTACGCCGACTACAATGATATGATGGCGTTGACAGAGGGAATTATTACCACTGTGGCCCAAGAGGTACTCAGCACACTGCAAATTACCTACCAAGGGGAAGCTATAGATTTATCACCACCTTGGCGGCGGGTAACAATGCACGATTTGGTGCAAGAACATACAAGCTTGGATTTCAATTCTTTCTCAACTTTAGAAGAAGCTAAAACAGCGGCTAAAAATGCTGGACTTCAAGGTATAGATGATTGCCCATCAATTGGCAAACTGTTAAATGAAGCCTTTGAACAAAAAATTGAAGAAACATTAATTCAGCCTACCTTTGTCATTGACTATCCTGTAGAAATTTCACCCTTAGCCAAGCCTCACCGGAGTAAGCCCGGATTGGTAGAACGATTTGAATTATTTATCGTTGGGCGCGAGACAGCTAACAGTTTCTCAGAATTAACAGATCCCATCGATCAAAGAGAACGTTTAGAAGCCCAAGCAGCTAGAAAAGCCGCCGGCGATTTGGAAGCCCAAGGTGTCGATGAAGACTTTCTCACAGCTTTGGAATACGGTATGCCGCCTACAGGTGGTTTAGGTATTGGGATTGATCGGTTAGTAATGTTATTAACTGATTGTGCCAGTATTCGGGATGCGATCGCCTTCCCTCTACTCAAGCCCGAAGGCAGCGTTATTAAGCAATTTAGCTATGTTCCAAAAACTCAAACACTGACTATTGAATTTGATAGTGGCAGTGTGTACGAGTATTTCAAAGTACCTCCTAGCGTCAAGGAAGATTTAGACAATGCACCGTCTAAAGGCCAATACTTTAACAAGTTCATTAAAGGTAAATTTAAGTATGAACAATTGAGTTGACATACTTAAGTACATAACCAGTAGGGTGCGCTGTGGCTTTGCCTAACGCACCCTTTTTATTGAAGAAGAAATTCCCCCCGAAGAAAAACATCCAAAAAATCTACAAAAGCCGTTACTGAGATTTTTGGGATAACTTTTCTAACCCATCTTCCGCACCCTAAACTGTCACACAACGAAAAATGGTCGTTTGGGGGTTTGGGATTAGCGATCGCCACCTAAGATTTCGACCTTTTTGTATAAAAAACATCCTAAAATGAATTCAAAAATACGAAATTACCGATTGTGACACCGGGGGGTGCGGAATGTGGGTTCTAAACAATAAAATCCCCGACTGTAAAAAATCGGGGATCTTAGATGGAAACTTTTTATAATGTCAGCTTAAACTGAACTCAACTGTTTCTCTACAACAGCTTGGGGATTCGCTTCTGCGCTATCAGCTTCCGAAGGTGGTACTAACTGCCAGAACTTAGGCAAATATGTTTGCCAATTTTGCAGAATCATTTTCGCTTTTGGTGAATTAGTGCGATCGCAATGACTTCTAATTAATTCTTGCAGTTGTTTGGCACCTGCTTCTGTAACCACTCGCTGGATTTTGACAATTTCGGGATTGACTAATTCAGGGAAGGAGTTATCTTCATCTAGGAAGTACGCTAGTCCCCCAGTCATCCCCGCACCAACGTTACGTCCTACTTTACCGAGGACGACAATCACGCCACCAGTCATGTACTCACAACAGTGATCGCCAGCGCCTTCAATTACAGCCACACCTTTGGAGTTTCTGACAGCGAAGCGTTCTCCGGCTAAACCGTTGGCGAATAAGACTCCACCTGTAGAACCATAAAGACAGGTATTGCCAACTATCACATTTTGTGCAGGGTCATAGTTAGCATCTGCTGGGGGTTTAATAATGATTTCCCCACCATGCATCCCTTTACCTACGTAGTCGTTGGCTTCTCCTTCTAGCGTCAAAATAATCCCAGGAAGGTTAAATGCACCAAAACTTTGCCCTACACTACCTTGGAAGTTGAGGTTAATTTGTCCTTCAAAACCATCATCACCATATTGGGAAGCGATCGCCCCGGCTAATCTTGCGCCTACTGTTCTGTCGGTGTTGACTATCCGTAAAGATTTGGTCACAGCCGATTGGTTGCTAATGGCTACTTGAATGTCGGGATCGGCAAGCAATTGGTCATCCACAACCACGCCATTGCTATGAACTTCTTCATGTACTAACCAGCTACGGTCATTTTTGGTATCCGGTAGTTGAAGTAAACAGTTAAGGTTGAGTGATTGTGTTTTGGTGATTTTTGCTTCGTCGCGTGTTTTCAACAAATCGGCACGTCCGACGATTTCCAACAAAGAACGGTAGCCCAGTCTTGCTAATAGATGACGCACTTCTTCAGCAATAAAGTAGAAGAAGTTGACAACGTGTTCTGGCATTCCTGTAAACCGTTTGCGGAGTTCTTCCTTCTGAGAAGCAACACCCACGGGACAGTTATTGGTGTGGCAAATCCGCGCCATGATACAACCTTCGGCAATCATGGCGATGGAACCAAAGCCAAATTCTTCCGCACCCATCAATGCACCTATTACCACATCCCAACCACTTTTTAGTCCACCATCTACACGCAAAACCACGCGATCGCGCAGGCTGTTTTGCATGAGGACACGATGTACTTCGCTCAAACCTAGTTCCCAAGGTGAACCAGCGTGTTTAATGGAACTCAAGGGCGATGCACCTGTACCACCATCATGACCAGATATTTGAATAATATCGGCGTTAGCTTTAGCTACACCTGCTGCAATGGTACCGATGCCAATTTCTGCCACCAGTTTTACTGATACCTGGGCTTTGGGGTTAATTTGGTGCAGGTCAAAAATCAATTGCGCCAAATCTTCAATGGAATAAATATCATGGTGCGGTGGTGGTGAAATCAGTGTCACACCAGCCTTAGAGCGCCGTAACATGGCAATGTAAGGGCTAACTTTTTTCCCTGGTAATTGTCCACCTTCCCCTGGTTTTGCACCTTGGGCAATTTTGATTTCAATTTGTCTGGCGCTGCTGAGATATGCGGGTGTCACACCAAAGCGTCCCGATGCAACTTGCTTAATGGCACTAGAAGCAGTGTCACCATTTCTTAAGCCATGTAAATGGGGTAGGGTGGGTGATTTACCAGATGCATCTACATCATTGAGAACTTTGTAACGTACTGGATCTTCGCCACCTTCCCCAGAGTTAGATTTGCCGCCAATGCGGTTCATGGCGATCGCTAGAGTTTCATGGGCTTCTCGTGACAATGCACCTAAAGACATTCCACCTGTACAGAAGCGTTTGACAATCTCGCTGACTGATTCTACTTCTTCTAAAGGAATTGACGGGCGATCGCCTTGAAAATCCAGCAAGTCACGTAGGGCTGTTACTGGACGGCCTTGTAGGTGCTGTTTGTAAACTTCGTAGTGGTTATATTGCTTGCCATCTACAGCCTTATGCAGCGCCTTAGCCAGTTCGGGATTGTTCATGTGGTACTCACCGTGAGGACGGTAGTTAACAAATCCCAGGTTTTCTAATTTTTTGGCTGTCAGTTCCGGGAAAGCTTTGCTATGGAAGGACAGCACTTCTTGTGCAAGTTCGCTGACACTCAACCCACCGATACGGGAAGTTGTCCCCCGGAATCCCAATTCTAGTAAATCGCCACCGATACCAATAGCTTCAAAAATTTGGGCGGCTTGGTAGCTGGAGAGTAGCGAAATTCCCATTTTGGAGAGAATTTTCAGTAACCCCGAATCTACAGCTTGGCGATAATTATTTAAAGCTTGTTCTAGGGTGAGAGTGGGGATTTTGCCCCGTTCCATAAACTGTTGAGTTTTGGGTTCAAACCACCAATCACGTACAGTATCCAAAGCTGTGTAAGGACAAACCGCATCAACACCGTAGCCAATTAGACAAGCAAAGTGATGAGTACTCCAGCACTGGGCTGTATTCACAATTAGCGATGTTTTGGTTCGCAATCCTTGGCTAATTAGGTAATGATGAACTGCACCTACAGCTAATAAGGAAGGAATGTAAGTATATTCTGTACTGATCTCACTATCTCCACCCTGGCGATCGCTCAAAATCAAAATCTTGGCACCTGCCTTGACTGATTCCGCTGCTTGTGCTTGTAAAGACTGCACTGCAACTTTCAATCCTTCTGGGCCGTTGGCAATGGGAAATAAAGTGGACAATTCTGCTGTGGCAAATCCTGATAACTGAATCGCCTCCAGTTCTGCTTCTGTCAATACTGGGGATTCTAATTTCAGTTTGCGGGCGTGTTCCGGCTTCACTTCTAATAAGTTACCTCGTTCGCCCAGTTCCACGTTCAACGACATCACCAATTTTTCCCGTAAAGGGTCAATGGCTGGGTTCGTTACTTGGGCGAAACGCTGTTTGAAATAGTCATACAGCAAGTGGGGTTTTTCTGACAGCACCGCCAAAGGAATATCATCTCCCATGCAGAAAGTCGGCTCTTTGCCGTCAATTGCCATCGGTTGAATCACCATTTCCACGTCTTCTGTGGTGTAGCCAAAGGCCAGTTGATGACGCAGCAAGGTTTGTTTATCAATGTTGTTAGTTGCCACATGACCCTTGCCGTTCCCGTTCCCGTTGCCGTTACCATTCACAGATGACTGACCAACAAGATGTTTGAGTTCTTGGCGATGCTGTTTTAGCCATTCTCCATAAGGATACTGCTTGGCAACGCGCTGCTTAATTTCCCAATTTTTCAACACTTCATGGTTAACTAAATCCACAGCAATCATTTGCCCAGGGCCTAGTCTACCTTTCTCGATAATGTTGGCTTCGGGAAATTCCACTACACCTGCTTCGGAGGCGACAACGATGTAATCATCATTGGTAATCATGTAGCGAGCTGGTCTTAAGCCATTACGATCTAATGTGGCACCGACTTTTTCGCCATCGCTAAACACCAAAAGTGCCGGCCCATCCCATGCTTCTTGCAGACCACTGTAGTATTCGTAAAAATCGACAATTTCTGGATATTTCTGCAACGAAGGCTGATTTTGGTAAGCCTCAGGCACCATCATCATTAAGGCTTCCAAGGGGCTACGTCCCGAACGTACCAATAATTCTAGGACGTTATCTAAGGTAGCTGAATCGCTGTTGTCAATGTGAACTAATGGCTTGAGTTCATCTGATCTATCTTTCCATATGGGATGATTCAGGCTGGATTCTCTGGCCATCATCCAGTTGATGTTACCCAACAGTGTGTTAATTTCGCCATTGTGACCTAACAACCGCATCGGTTGAGCTAGGGGCCACTTGGGCATGGTGTTAGTGCTAAAGCGACGGTGATAGACGACAAAAGCACTCTTGTAAGCTGGGTTTTTTAAATCGAGATAAAAGTCTCCCAAGACAGCAGAACGCACCATGCCTTTATACACAATTGTGCGGCTGGACAAGGAGCAAACATAAAATTCTTCGGAAATATTCTTAGCAGCTTTGAAAATTCTTCGGCGGGTAATATATAGTTCTCTTTCTAATTCATCACCGCTTTTATCAGCTGACGATAAAAAAACTTGTTCGATCTGGGGTTGATTTTCTCTAGCTTGTACCCCCAACAATTCAGGTTGCACTGGCACGACTCGCCAACCCAGGACAGTCAATTTTTCTTCGGCGGCTATTTGCTCAACAGTTGCCCTAGCTTTTTGAGCTATTTCGGGATTTTGCGGTAAAAATATCATTCCCACAGCTATATTTCCCTGGAAATTGTCTTTTTGGAACAACTCCCAAGGGATAGCTGTCAATATCCCTGCACCATCACCAGAGTCTTGGTCTGCACTACAACCACCCCGGTGTTCTAAGCAAGTCAAGGCAGCTAAAGCTTTGGTCACAATTTCGTGACTGGCATGATTCTGGCGATGAGCAATAAAACCGACACCACAGGCATCCCGTTCTTCTACTAACCATCTTTGCCCTTGGTAATTACCCTGAGAGTCAATATCCGAAAATTTCATTGTTTGTGATTGTTGATGCATCGCTTTATCTTTCATAGCCTGTTCCTGAGATCGTGAGTCACAAATTTTGCCAGTATTTGTGAGAAAACTTTGCTAAAGTTAGTTCCTTGAAAAATAGATAATTAACCGAAATTTAGGGAAAAAAAATTTTAACTTCGGTTTTCTTTTAATCTTTGCCCGTGTTAAAATGTCTACGTTATTTTTTATTATGTTGTGTATTTCTGCTGAGTTAGATGAATTGCCTTTGCTTGTACAGCCCTTTACTTACGTCGTCATAGCGTGGCGTTAGCCATAGTTAATTTTTTGCTCAGTTCCTAATTCCCAGATGAAAGTTTGCTCTATGGTCAAGATGTTTTAGCTTACCTGTAACACAACTTAGTTTTAAACGCCGAAATAATCCTGATTCAGCAACAAAATCAGCGTATTACAATACATGCCCATTTGACAATTCCTAAAAATCTTGATTGTAAATATTTCTGGTTTGCTGATTGTGCTGCTGCCACCTGTGTTATGACGAAACAGACCTCACTTGAGTAGCAACAGTAGCAACCATTGGTGAGGGTTTAATATTTTAAACCAGTTGTGATCACTAAAACTACTGTGCATAGTCTGACTGAAACTAGTGATAGTTAAAACATTTAGTGACAGTGGTTCTAGTGGGAAGATTATTTCTTGGATTTTACAAGAGATAGATAGCCAATATATACACTATCACGTTTTAGTCGAAATTAAATCCCTATTTTTTAAGATTTCCCCACAATTAGTTTTAGTTAGTTGCTTGGGTGATACTTATCCAAAGTACCGAATAAATCATGGTCAAAATGCCGCATCGCCGCCAACGAAAATACCGCAATAATATTGCCAGCCAGTCTCATCAAAGGTTGTTCTGGGCTGCTGTACTAACAGTTACTACGATTGTATTGTGCTTATCTACTACTGGGGCTATTAGTGCCAAGCAGCCCCCGACGCTAACCACAGTACCAGAATTAACTGCCCAGACCCCAGTACCTCCCGCATCTAGGGCATCAGCTGGTGGTAATCAAATTTCCCTCAACGGTCGTACTTTGGCAGGGGCTTGGTTACAGCAACCCGGAAGCAGTGGTCAAATAACAACTCATCTAAGTGACGGCGCTTTGAGGCAATTCATTGGCGTCAATTTTTTAAGTAGCAATAATCCAGATAGACAACCAGTAGAGTGGTTTTCATCGGTCACTCAGCCAACAGTTTTAACCACCAGACTGCAAGGAGGATATCGCTATTTAGACATTACTAATTTTGCTCAAACAGCAGGATGGCAGATCCAAGCCAATAGCAATACATTAGTGATTGCTACCCCAAAATCACAAATCAAAAATATTCGCCAGAGTCAGCAAAAAGCCACCACACCGAATACACCTTTCCAATCAGCACGCATCGTTTTAGATTTAGATCAACCAGTTCCTTGGTTAGTTTCACAAGGGTTACCCATAGCCAGACCTGTTGACCCGAAAAATCCCACCCCTCAAACTACTACACCACCCGATACAGAATGGGTAGTAGCCTTGGATGGTATAGCAGATCCGGCTTTGCTCCAACGCTATGCACCCCAACCCACATCACCACCAAATTTACTCAAACAATTACCGGTACCAACCGTTCCAAATTCACTAATTAGACAAATAGAAATAGTCAATAACCGCACAATCATCAGTTTAAGTGTGCCTTTTGGGATGTCGCCCCAGATCATCACCTTACCTGAACCCAATCGCCTAGTAATCGATCTGCGCCCCGATGCACTAGTGCAAAAAGATATTGCTTGGGCCCCAGGATTGCGCTGGCGGCAGCAGTTTGTCAATTTAGGCACAGATCGTTTCCCTGTGGTTTGGTTAGATGTAAATCCCCGACAAGTTGGGCTAACTTTAAAACCTATTGGTATAGATACTAATAACCAGACAGGAACTGCACCTTTAATGCAAATGGCGGCGCAATCCTCAGCTGTGGCGGCAATCAACGCTGGTTATTTCAATCGCAATAATCGATTACCATTAGGAGCAATACGTCGAGATAATCAATGGCTATCAGGGCCAATTCTCAATCGCGGAGCGATCGCCTGGGATAATTCTGGGCAATTTTACTTAAGTCGCCTCACCTTGCAAGAAACTTTAGTTACTCCTAATAACCAAAAATTACCCATTTTATTTCTCAACAGTGGCTATGTCCAAAGTGGGATTGCTCGTTATACCCCGACTTGGGGCCCTAGCTACACTCCTCTTACAGACAACGAAATTATTCTTGTTGTCCAAACAGACCGAGTTACTAATCAGTTACCAGGTGGCAAAGCCAATGAAACAGCCATTCCCATTCCCCGTGATGGCTACCTAGTAACTTTCCGCGCCAGTGCTGCTGCTTCTGCATCACAATTGCCCATCGGTACAGCAGTTAGCATTAGCAATAGTACTAATTCAGCTGAATTTAACCGTTATCCTCACATTATGGGAGCGGGGCCACTATTAATCCAAAATAATCAAATTGTGCTGAACGCCGAAAGTGAACAATTTAGTAAAGCCTTTATTAGACAAAGAGCCATTCGCAGTGCCATTTGCACCACAGCCAACAATTCTCTCATCATTGCTGCTGTGCATAACCGTGCTGGTGGTTTAGGTCCAACCTTAGCGGAACACGCCCAAATCATGAATCGTCTCGGCTGTGTGAATGCCTTAAATTTAGATGGTGGTAGTTCAACCAGTCTTTACCTGGGGGGACAACTCCTCGACCGTTCTCCGAATACCGCGGCTCGTGTTCACAACGGCATTGGGATTTTTCTACAACGTCTGTAATGAGAACTAGGTAAGGGGACTTCCAACTAAATAAATGTCCAATCACTGGGTAAGTAGGGGAGCCGCACTTCGGCTACGCTCAGTGGCAGGGAGCAGGGGGGAGAAAGACAACCTTGCATCCCAGTAAATTGGATAATTTAATTTCTGGAAGTCCCTAGCCTCTAGCCTCTAGGCCATAACCCCTTTTTAAAGTTAAGAAAAAGCTGCCATTTGTTGCATGAAGAATTAGTGTAGACACATAGTTTTAACAGTAATTCTTTAGACCCTAAAGTTTGATTTTGCTATGTTTAGCAAGGTGCAACAAAATTAAGATTTTCACGGTTGCAAAATTGCGCCAAATTTTCCATCAATGGTTAAGAGTAATGACGGTTTGTTATGTCTCCAAATGAGGTAACTATGGCTCAATATCAAGAATCTGCACAAGTTAACACTCTGCCCCTACCTGTGGCCATTGCGAATAAAAGTGTTGCCGCCACTGAATTGCGTCCTTGGGGTTCTTTTACCGTTTTGGAAGAAGGACGCGGATACAAAATTAAACGCATTGAAGTCAAGCCTGGACACCGCCTCAGTCTGCAAATGCATCATCACCGCAGTGAACACTGGATTGTTGTTTCTGGTACTGCTAGGGTTGTTTGTGGCGAACAAGAAGTGCTGTTGAGTAACAATGAATCGACTTATGTCCCTCAATGTACAGCCCATCGTTTAGAGAACCCTGGTGTGATTCCCTTAGTTTTGATTGAAGTGCAAAATGGCGAGTATTTAGGTGAAGATGATATTATTCGCTACCAAGATGACTATGCCCGTACTAAAAACTAAAACCGCAACAGGTGTATTGGGGTTTAATGGCCAAAATAGGGCTAAAAAAAGCTAATATACTGATTATTTTTGCAACCCGTCTGAAGTAAATATTATTAGCTTAATGTCCCTACCTCAATTTAGGTGGGGACTAACTTCTCAGTTAATGATATGCTTGATCAATCAATACCTTAAACTAGCAAAAAATCTCTTACTGTAGAATAGTGGGGAATTATAGGCAAAGCTCAAATCTGTTCTTTAAGAGAGCTTTAGCCTAGTCATAGGTAAATTATTGTGATTTACAGCCTATGGATGTTTATTCGATAGTTCACCCGTCTGTAATACTGAAAGATGGGGTTTAAATAGACAAAAATAATTCCATGATTCATTTGAGTCAAGCAGCCGTCAGTGAAATTGAGCGACTACAGTTAAAACATCAGCCAAATTCTTTGTTGAGATTAACAGTTAAATTAGGTGGCTGTTCGGGTTTATTTTATGATATGTCATTTGATGAAGATGTGAAAATTGATGATCGGGTTATGGAAGTTAACGGTATTAAAGTTATTATAGATACTGAAAGCTTTGATTATTTAAATGGGTTGGCATTAGATTATTCAGAAGATTTAATAGGTGGGGGATTTCGCTTTCACAACCCTCAGGCGATCGCTACCTGTAGTTGTGGTAATTCTTTCTCTACAACTGCCCCAACTTCGTAACTGAAAAAACAAAATTATCAGTTTGACATAAAAGCGAAAAAAAAGATATAATCAGGATTTGTTAAAACTTAGACCTCTAAGCAGCTTCACGCGCTGTAACTCATGCCAACAATACAGCAACTCATACGTAATGAACGCGAAGTAGCGCGTCAGAAAACCAAATCTCCCGCTCTGAAGCAATGCCCACAACGTCGGGGTGTTTGTACCAGAGTATACACAACTACTCCTAAAAAGCCTAACTCAGCTCTACGGAAAGTAGCAAGGGTAAGACTGACATCTGGATTTGAGGTCACAGCCTATATTCCAGGTATCGGCCACAACTTGCAAGAACATTCAGTAGTAATGATCCGTGGCGGTCGGGTAAAAGACCTACCAGGTGTGAGATATCACATTATCCGCGGCACCTTGGATACAGCCGGGGTTAAAGACCGCAAACAAGGACGTTCCAAGTATGGAACCAAGCGTCCAAAAGAAGCGAAAAAATAGGAAATAGGAGGTTAATCGTGTGCGATGGCGATTAAGCATTCTCCTGGGCAGCGTCGAGGAACATAAAACTAGCGGCGCTTGCTTTTTCCATAAATCTAGCTACACCCAGAAGCGGGTAAGTATAGACAATTTTTAGCAGCATTCTGTAAGCGTAGCTTGCCAACTTAGGCATCGCAGCGGTTGCATCTAAAAGATAAAAGTTTATGATGTTGTCGCCTTCTCTGGTTGTAGTAAAGAAAATTCATCGGTTATTCTCGCTGCAACTGTAGAGAAGAAAAAAAAGAAAGTTTGATCGGCGGCTTTTACTGCCCATATATCCAGTGTCTGATAGCATATAATTTCGTTGCCAATTCCGAATTAAAGGTGAAGTATGTCTCGTCGTGGTGTTATTCAAAGGCGTCCAGTTCCGCCTGATTCCGTATATAACAGTCGCCTGGTAAGCATGATAATCCGGCGGGTAATGCGTCATGGAAAAAAATCACTAGCTGCACGGCTAGTTTATGATGCTCTCAAAACTATTGAAGAACGCACTGGTGCTGCTCCTTTGGAAACCTTTGAAAGAGCAGTACGAAATGCCACACCTTTGGTAGAAGTAAAAGCTCGACGAGTTGGTGGAGCAACCTACCAAGTACCGATGGAAGTCCGCTCTGATCGCGGTACAACCTTAGCATTGCGCTGGTTAGTACAATTTTCTCGTTCTCGTCCCGGTCGTACAATGGCTAGTAAATTGGCCAATGAATTAATGGATGCTGCCAACGAAACCGGAAATGCGATTCGCAAGCGCGAAGAAACACATCGGATGGCAGAAGCTAACAAAGCGTTTGCCCACTATCGTTACTAAGAAAATGAGCGGTATATCGTGGATATCACAGCGATATATCGCGTACTTAGAAAAACGCAGACGGTTTTCCGTAAAAGTATAGAATCTTAACAAAGAGTAATATACAAGATATCATGAGGCAAAAACTATAGGAGGCTACTGTGGCACGTACGATCCCGCTAGAGAGAGTACGCAATATCGGTATTGCGGCGCATATAGATGCGGGCAAGACAACGACAACCGAGAGAATATTGTTTTACTCTGGCATAATTCATAAAATTGGCGAAGTTCATGAAGGAACTGCCGTCACCGACTGGATGGATCAAGAGCGTGAGCGGGGAATTACCATCACCGCAGCGGCAATCAGTACCAGTTGGAAAGATCATCAAATTAACATTATCGATACTCCAGGACACGTTGACTTCACAATCGAAGTAGAACGTTCCATGCGCGTGTTGGATGGTGTAATCGCAGTATTTTGTTCTGTGGGTGGCGTGCAACCGCAGTCCGAGACAGTGTGGCGACAAGCAGACCGCTACAAAGTGCCTCGCATAGCCTTCATCAACAAAATGGATCGTACAGGTGCGAACTTTTACCGAGTTCACGAACAAATGCGCGATCGCCTGCGGGCTAATGCCATTGCCATTCAACTGCCCATTGGTAGTGAAACTGAATTTACAGGAATCGTTGATTTAGTACGTCAGCGTGCCTATATTTACAACAACGACCAGGGAACAGATATCGAAGAAACCGATATCCCCGCCGACATGCAAGACAAGGCACAAGAATATCGCAGCAAGCTGATAGAGGCTGTAGCAGAAACAGATGACGTTCTGATGACTAAGTACTTCGAGGGAGAAGAACTTACAGAAGCAGAAATTCGTACTGCGCTACGTAAGGGTACAACAGCGGGAACCATTGTCCCAGTACTTTGTGGTTCAGCCTTTAAAAACAAAGGCGTGCAGTTGATGTTGGATGCAGTTGTAGATTACCTACCAGCACCAACTGAAGTGCCACCAATTCAAGGCCTACTGCCCAATGGCGAAACTGTGGAACGTCGGGCTGATGATAACGAACCTTTATCAGCACTAGCATTTAAGATTATGGCTGACCCTTATGGTCGCCTAACCTTCGTTCGCGTTTATTCTGGTGTGCTGAAAAAAGGTAGCTATGTCCTCAACGCTACCAAGAACAAAAAAGAGCGCATTTCCCGTCTGGTGATTTTGAAAGCAGACGAACGTATGGACGTGGACGAAATGCGGGCTGGCGATTTAGGAGCAGCATTAGGATTAAAAGATACCTTAACAGGTGACACTATCACTGATGAAGGATCACCAGTAATACTGGAATCCCTGTTCATTCCTGAGCCTGTGATCTCGGTGGCGGTTGAACCCAAAACCAAGAATGACATGGACAAGCTGTCCAAAGCGCTGCAATCTCTTTCAGAAGAAGATCCAACATTCCGTGTCCATGTTGATCCGGAAACGAATCAAACTGTGATTGCAGGGATGGGAGAACTACACCTGGAAATTCTGGTAGACCGGATGTTACGCGAATTTAAAGTGGAAGCTAATGTGGGTGCGCCACAGGTAGCTTACCGCGAAACGATTCGTAAACAAGTCTCCAAAATCGAAGGGAAATTCATCCGCCAAAGTGGTGGTAAAGGTCAATACGGTCACGTTGTGATCGATTTAGAGCCAGGTGAACCCGGTAGCGGTTTTGAATTTGTTTCCAAAATTGTTGGTGGTACTGTACCCAAAGAGTACATTGGCCCCGCAGAACAAGGAATGAAAGAAAGCTGCGAATCCGGTGTTTTAGCTGGATATCCATTGATTGACGTCAAAGCAACGTTGACTGATGGGTCATACCACGATGTAGACTCTTCAGAAATGGCTTTCAAAATTGCTGGCTCAATGGCAATGAAAGAAGCAGTGTTGAAAGCTTCACCTGTACTCTTAGAACCTATGATGAAAGTTGAGGTAGAAGTTCCCGAAAACTTCCTTGGGGATGTGATGGGCGACCTTAATTCCCGTCGTGGGCAAATTGAGGGTATGGGATCTGATGATGGTCTTGCCAAAGTAACTGCTAAAGTCCCATTGGCAGAAATGTTTGGCTACGCTACTGATATCCGTTCGAAGACCCAAGGTCGGGGTATCTTCTCAATGGAATTTAGCCACTACGAAGAAGTACCTCGTAACGTGGCTGAAGCAATCATAGCGAAAAGCAAAGGGAACGCTTAATTAAAAAAGGAAACGAGCATTCATGGCACGCGCAAAGTTTGAAAGGACTAAACCCCACGTTAATATCGGCACAGTTGGTCACGTTGATCATGGTAAAACCACTTTAACAGCAGCTATTACCATGACTTTGGCCGCTATGGGTCAAGCAACAGGTAAAGGCTACGACCAAATTGATAACGCCCCAGAAGAAAAGGCGCGGGGTATTACCATCAATACGGCTCACGTTGAGTATGAAACCGGCGAGCGGCACTATGCTCACGTAGATTGCCCAGGACACGCTGATTATGTAAAAAACATGATCACGGGTGCTGCCCAGATGGATGGTGGTATTCTCGTAGTTTCTGCTGCTGATGGTCCCATGCCCCAAACCCGTGAACATATCCTGCTAGCAAAGCAAGTAGGTGTTCCGAGTCTAGTTGTTTTCTTGAACAAAGAAGACATGGTAGACGACGCAGAACTACTAGAATTGGTGGAATTAGAAGTCCGGGAGCTATTATCTAGCTACGATTTTCCTGGTGACGACATTCCTATCGTTACAGGCTCCGGTCTCAAAGCACTGGAAGCAATGACTGCTAACCCCAAAACTAAACAGGGTGAAGATCCTTGGGTAGACAAAATCTACGCCCTCATGGAAGCAGTAGATTCTTACATTCCTACTCCAGATCGTGCTATAGATAAGCCCTTCTTGATGGCTGTGGAAGACGTTTTCTCCATCACAGGTCGGGGTACTGTTGCCACCGGTCGGATTGAGCGTGGTAAGGTCAAAGTCGGTGATAACGTTGAATTGGTGGGTATTAGAGATACTCGTAACACCACCGTAACTGGCATCGAGATGTTCAAGAAGAGTCTCGATGAAGGTATGGCTGGAGATAACGCTGGTGTACTCCTGCGCGGTATCCAAAAAGCCGACATTGAACGCGGTATGGTGCTAGCTAAACCAGGTTCGATTACTCCTCACACTCAATTTGAAGGTGAAGTGTACGTTCTGACCGATAAAGAAGGTGGTCGTAAAACTCCCTTTTTTGCTGGCTATCGTCCTCAGTTCTATGTGCGGACAACCGATGTAACTGGTACTATTAAGGCCTTTACTTCCGATGATGGTAGCGAAGCCGAAATGGTGATGCCAGGCGATCGCATCAAAATGACAGTAGAACTAATCAACGCGATCGCCATTGAGCAAGGAATGCGCTTCGCTATTCGTGAAGGTGGTCGCACCATTGGTGCTGGTGTCGTCTCCAAAATCATTAAATAGCACCTTTTGCCCCATAACAAAGGAGCAGAGATGATAAATTTCCTCTCTGCTTTTTTCTCGTCCCTGAAAAAGGTATTGAGTATTAGGGATTTGGCAAACACCAGTCCCTAATCCTTACTCCTAGTCCCCAGTTCCTAATTAATCAGAACCAGGAAAATTAAAAATGGCAACTCTACAGCAGCAGAAGATTAGAATTCGTTTACAGGCCTTTGACCGCCGCTTATTAGATACATCTTGCGAGAAGATTGTAGACACAGCTAACCGGACTAACGCTACAGCCATAGGTCCAATTCCCTTACCCACAAAACGCAAAATCTACTGTGTGCTGCGATCGCCTCACGTAGATAAAGATTCTCGAGAACATTTTGAAACCCGCACCCATCGCCGGATTATTGACATTTACCAGCCTTCTTCTAAAACTATTGATGCCTTAATGAAACTGGATTTACCCTCTGGTGTAGACATTGAAGTAAAACTGTAATTTAACCATTAGTTATTAATCAAATGTCTAGAGGCTAATTTGACGTCGCCTTTAAAGTTCCATTCTTTAAAAATCTCTGTACCTCCAGTGCAGAGAGTGTCAAAATACTATGAATATTTACCCAGCCCTGTGGAAATTTATCCCAGGGCTTTTTATTGCCTGAAAAACAAATGATAGAATGTATATAAAGTACGGGAAAAGCAGAAAATAAGAAATTTTAAAATTAAATTTATACCAAATTAACAATGACATCTTCTTCTAAAATTGCAGTTCGTGAACTACCTCTGTTCCCGTTACCTGAATTAGTCCTATTTCCTACTAGACCATTACCTCTACATATTTTTGAATTTCGCTACAGAATCATGATGAACACGATTTTGTCAAGCGATCGCAGGTTTGGAGTGTTAATGGTCGATCCAGTGGCAGGTACAATTGCAAACATTGGTTGTTGTGCAGAAATTATCCATTACCAAAGGTTGCCAGATGATCGCATGAAGATGTTAACCTTAGGCCAGCAAAGGTTTCGGGTTTTAGAATATGTTCGAGAAAAACCCTACCCTGTAGGCTTGGTGGAATGGATAGAAGACCAGCCACCATCCAAAGATTTGCGTCCTTTAGCTACTGAGGTCGAACAACTACTACGAGATGTGGTGCGTCTGTTGGGCAAATTAACCGAACGGAAGATGGAACTGCCTGAAGAATTGCCCGATTTGCCAACAGAGTTATCTTATTGGGTAGCGAGCAACATCGATACTATAGCCGCCGAGCAGCAAGCATTACTGGAGACTCAAGATACCGTACTTCGCCTGGAAAGAGAAGCCGAAATTTTGACTTCTACTCGCAATAATTTGGCAGCTCGTGCTGTTCTCAAAGACACTTTTAATAATTCGTAATAGCAGCCCAAGACAGGTTCAGCGTTAAGCGCAGTTATGCCCGCAAGGGCTTTGCGTAATTTTGTAATTAACAATTATTCAGTTAATCTCCAATGTTGATTGGCAGAACATGATAGCTACCGAAAATTTTCAAAATTTCTGTATACGTACTTAATTGTGCTAAGGCTGATTGCATTTGTGCTGACTTGACATCTGCTTCTAAGTCAATAAAAAATAAATATTCTCCTAGCGATCGCTTGGTTGGTCGAGATTCGATGCGGCTAAGGTTAATTCCTAGTTGAGCAAATACCTGTAACGGTTTCACCAGCGCTCCTGGCATATTAGCAGGTACACTGAAAGCCAGGGATGTGTGACTAGCACTTTCTGAGGACATCTGCTCAATCGCTTCTACCTCACTCTGACTAACCACCCAAAAGCGTGTACAGTTTTCTGGATAATCGTTAATCTTGCTGGCTAGTATGGGTAAATTATAAAGTTGCGCTGCTCTATGAGAAGCGATCGCAGCTGTTGTCCAATCTTGTTGAAGTCGCTCTAGAGCTTCAGTTGTAGAATTACTGGGAATTAGCTGTACCGTTGGCAAAAATTTCCCTAACCATCCTTGACACTGAGCTAAGGCTTGCGGATGAGAATAAACAGTTTGAATACTATCTAAACTGGTAGCACAGGAAATTAAGGCATGAGCGATAGGCATTACCAAAGCCAACTGAATTTGCAAACTATCCAATTGCCAAAGTGTATCCATTGTCATAGTGACACTACCTTCAATGGAATTTTCTACTGGCACAACAGCTAATTGGGTTTGTCCAGATCCCACCGCTTGGAGTGATTGGGCAATGCTGGGATAAGGATATAAGATAGCTGCAATTCCTGTTTGTTTAGCTAGCCAATTTGCATAAATAACGGATGCTTGTTCTGCATAAGTGCCAGGAGGGCCTAAATGGGCAATGGATAAAGTCATAATATCGAACTTGAGTTATCTGTTAAATATATAGACCATATTGGATGCCAACCAAGCTTTTAGCTGAATCATCCCTTAACAAGATAATAAAGTTAATAAATTCATTAATAATAGAAGTATTAAACAATTAATGCCTTTAATTCATGGCTACCAAGTTTATTGCCTTCCAGTCGGTGAAAATCGACGTTCCACAGCAGCCTATTCCTATTCAGCACTACTTGCGTCAGCCTCAACGTTTAGTTAATGCGTTAGTCGATAACAGCCGTATTCATCAAATTTCTGAGGAAGTATTTCGCTTAAAAATGCGTCCTCTAACTTTTATGTCATTGAGTATTCAGCCTACTGTAGATATGAGGGTCTGGGCTGAATCAAATGGGACGATTAATTTGCGATCGCTAAGTTGTGAAATCCTGGGATTTGAGTATATTAACCAGCGTTTTTCCCTTAACTTACAAGGCCATTTGTCTCCTTACCAATCAAAAAATGGTACTAGTCTGCAAGGAAGAGCCGATTTAGAGGTGCAGGTAGATTTCCCACCACCATTTTCTTTTACACCTAAACCAATTTTAGAAGCTACTGGTAATGGTTTGCTCAAGAGTGTACTGTTGACAGTTAAGCAACGTTTGCAACATCAACTGTTAACTGATTATCGTCACTGGGTCAAATCACAAATGCAAGAAAAAGCACTAGATGACGACAACACAGAATTGCCCATCTTGAATATGGAATAGTTTTTTCCCCATGTAAATTGGGTTGATTTGCGAAACCCAACAAATAAAACTTTTGTATATGTTAGGTTTCGCTTGGTTCATCCTCGATTCCGTATCTGTCCCTTTATCTTGGGCAATTGGTATTAATTAAACCAACTATAATTACTACAGCAGAAAACATACACTGCTGGCAACATACTGACATCTCAGTCATCAACATTGAATTTGACAAGGACGAAAGGACTGGCGATGCAGAGGTGACGGCCCATATTTTTGTAGTGCCACCAAATGCTTTTGGCTGCCATAGCCCTTGTTATCTTCTAAGTGATATAAGGGATACTTTGATGCTAGACGCATTACTAGGTCGTCGCGCCAAACTTTAGCAACAATACTAGCAGCTGCAATATTCAGCGATCGCTCGTCTCCCTTGACAATTGTTTGTTGTGGCACAAGTAAGTCTTTAATTGGCTGATTACCATCAACTAAACAGAGTACAGGCTGTACTTTCAGTTTCAGTACAGCCCGTTTCATGGCTAACAGCGTTGCCTGCAAAATATTCATTTGATCAATTTCAGCAGTTGCGGCAAAACCGATTTTCCAGTCTGTGGCCAATTCGCAAATTTGCTGTGCTAACCAAGTTCTGCGAGAACTAGACAGCTTTTTACTGTCTTTAATGTCAAATGCTATCAGTTTTGGTAAAGCACAAGCTGGCAATATTACCGCTGCCGCAACTACAGGACCAAATAGCGCACCCCGCCCAACTTCATCGATGCCCGCAACCAACCCTGGAATACTAGATAAACTGGAGGATAACTCCAACCAACTCTGTTTGCCAAGAAGTGCTGGGGAACCAATAACAGCAGCAGTTTGCTTTGTTTTACCATACGTCAAGTTAATTATCCTCTGGGTTAGACATGTCTGAGTCTAGTGCAGAGGAGCGACGGCGACGACGACGATTGCCAATAGATGTGTTATTCGCTTCAGTTTCCTCTGGATTTGGCAAGTTTGCCGGCGCAGGCTTGACTTCCACCTCCTTTGGTTCAGTTATTTCTCTCGTTTCTCTCAGTAAAGGTTTTTGTTCTAGATCGACTTGTGGTGTATTTACTTCCTCGCTGGCTCTTTCAACTGTAGTAGAGTTGAAAGTTGTTTCAGGTAATGTAGTTCCTTGTTGTCCAGGTTGAATGATGTTAATGATCACAGACTTGGGATTTTTAACTTCACTCTCTAACTTTACTAAAGGAGACACTCCCATCAAAGCGAAAACATCTTGTTCCTCTAGGGTCATTTCTACAGTTCTAATTTCCGGTGGTTCAACCACTGGTTTAACTGGCTCAACCTTGGTTATTTTAGTCCGCTCTGTCCTTTCAGACCAACCTGATTTACCTAGAGTCGGTGAGGGAATATCTGGTGTAGTTCCTAGTTCTGCTTCATTATCGAGGTCTAAGTCTGGCTCGTTGTCAAAATTTAGGGGATTAGGAGTTAGTCGTGGTATGACTTCGCCACGCAAGCTCTCATCTTTTCCATTCGCTCCATTGATACCAATGCGACTGCGACGGTTACGGGTACGACGCTTGCTATTGTCACCCATTTCTTGATAACTGGGATGATTGATTAAATCAAAAGCACCCACATCAGATTCACCATCAAATCCTATGGCTGATGGCTCCGACACATTACCGCGAACGCCACGCAAGCCATCGTTAAACGCATCATATGTTTCCCGTGGTTCTGTAATCCGAGCAGTACTCAGACGTGGCTCTTTGTGAGGTAGGGAGACAAAACGCTCTGGTACTTCTGCTGTTGTGGGTAATCGAGGTTCTATTTCTCCAGGCAGATGCACAATGTGGCCTAAACCACCACAGGTTGGGCATGTACTCCCGAACAATTCGTAAATATTTTGACCTTGACGTTTGCGTGTTAGTTCGACTAAACCCAGCTCTGTCAATTGAGCAATCTGGGGACGAGCTTTGTCTGCTTTGAGAGCTTTATTAAAATGCTCGAGAACTTGCAATTGGTCACGCCGTGATTCCATATCAATAAAATCAACGACAATTACCCCGGCAATATTTCGCAGACGCAACTGACGGGCAATTTCTGTTGCGGCTTCGCAATTTGTCCACAAAACTGTTTCTCTCGCTGTTGCCGATCGCGTGAAGGAACCAGAGTTAACATCAACTACTGTTAATGCCTCGGTTGGCTCTATGATAATGTACCCACCAGAAGGTAAATCTACTCTGGGTTTGAGTGCTTCCCGGATGGCGGCGCTGATGCGGAAATACTCTAAAATCGGCGAGCGATCGCGGTGATGGTCAATCAATAATCCCTGTGGTGTTTGACCTCCGCTCCAGTTCTGTAAATACTGTTTGACTCGCTTCAATCCGGTACTAGAATCCACGACAATCCGATTCACATCGGCACCGTACATATCCCTCAAGACACGTTGGATAAAGTCATCGTCTCGATTAAGTAATGCTGGCGCACGGGTGGAGTGAGCTTCCTGCTGAATGGCTTCCCATTGCTTTTGCAACATCTCCATGTCTTCCATGATCGCTTCTTCTGGTTTGCCTTCGGCTTCTGTCCGCACCAGCAAACCCATTCCCGCCGGTTTAATCAAAATAGCTAATGCCCGTAAGCGATTGCGCTCACTTTCACTTTTAATCCGCCGGGATAAATTTACACCTCTGCCATAGGGCATCAATACTACATAACGTCCGGGCGTGGTGATGTTGCCCGTGAGCCTTGGCCCTTTTGTGCCTGTAGGCTCTTTCATGACTTGCACCAATACTTTTTGTTGTGGTGCTAATAGTTCTGTAATTGCTGCTGCCGTGCGCTTGAGCCTCAATGGCCCCAAATCAGTTACATGAATAAACCCATTGCGCTCTGGATCTCCAATGTTCACAAATGCCGCATCTATCCCAGGTAATACATTTTCTACTACACCTAAATAGATATCACCTATTTGGTGATGTCCCGTAGCTACAACAAGTTCTTGTATTTGATCTTCGGAAAAGACGGCTGCAATTTGATGCTGCTCTGCGATAATAATTTGTTTTGGCATTCAATTTCCTCAAAAATTAGCAGCACCGACGAGAGCTATGGAGGATTGTTATGCCTCTCGCCCCTGCCAGCCCCACAAAGTGCTGCTGATAATAAAAATTGTGAAGCTAATTCCATTTTGGATTGGAGATTTTAGATTTTTGTGAAGCAGTGCGGTCATGGGGAGCCACTTCTGTTTTGGGGTTTCCCTAAGTAGAGGAGCCAGCCGCGTGGGCAGGTCTCCCGACTTGTAGACGCCCTCTGGGCGGCTTCCCGCAGGATGCGGACTGGCGTCAAGTGGCATGGTTTCCCCGATCAGCGACTGCTGAACCCGAAGAGATTGGGAGTCCCTTTGTGCATCTGGGTTCTGTAAATCCATCTGTCGCCATCATTTTTCAAATTGGTTTGAGCTTCAAAGTTAAAGAGCTATTGACTAGAGAATTGCGTTTACACGTCGATTATTCCAGAACGGTTGCATATTGTTTAAGCAAATAAATCAACCGTCCGTGGTTGATTTTTCATGCGATACCATCACCACCCAGGGATTAGGCATTCAGCAGTTGTTTTAAAAAGCATAGAGTTAGAGAAGCTGACGGAGCCTGTTTTTCTAGTAAGGGAACGGCACTGCCATAACCCTAATAGTTCACAAGAGAGAGAGTGTGAGTTCTTTAATCTGCCTCAGCTAATCTGGGATGCAATCCTAGAAGTTGCACTCTCATATCTTCGCTTTCGCTCCCTGATTACCAGGGTAGTGAACCAGTCCATTCAATGCAGCGCCAGAAAATTTCTCTTCATCTGATTCTAACGCAACCTTGCTAAAAATCAATTCCCATGATGTGCTGTAATGGGCAACTACTAGCAAGTTACCCTTCAGGGATTATACCCCTAAAACTAGCTGATTGCGGTGGATGTGCAGGAGTTGAAATTCTCCGCCTGCGACTATCTCTAGCATAGACAGGATTTGTTCAGGACGCAAGAGCGAACCATCATGACGACAACTGCCTAAATAACGCAGGACAACTGTGGACTCTGCTGTGCTGGTTGTAGCTTCACGCAATTCCAGTTCAAACAACCAGGAGCGCAGATTTACTAATTGACTCTTGCCTGACTTGGTTGTCTTCTCCCACAACAGTTCGTCTTGGGCGTTGATTGTATCAATCCAGTCTTGCCATTGTGCAGGTGTTACCTCCCTCGGTGTGGCTACGGTAATTAAATAGTCTGCTGCTTCCATTACTTGGTTAGCAGCTTTAGCTTTTAAATCGATCTGCACCACATTATATATAGGTATATCTATTGGCAGTTCGTTAGCTAATTTTTGCCGGAAACTCTCAATTTCTATTGGCTCTGTTAACTCAAAGTCAACAATTTCTCCACTACTAGTGGCTCCTAAAGCTAAGGCACTAGCCACAGCAATTCGGGGACTTGGGTGAAATCCCCCTGTGAAGGCAATTGGTAAGCTGGCTCTGCGAATCACTCGATCAAATAGCCGCATCAAATCTAGATGACTGACTAAAGCCATATTTCCTTGCTTGCCAAACCAGACACGTAGTCGTTGTATTTTGTTGGTATTTGGGACAAAATCGCCAGCAAATTCTGGGATAGCAGGCGGTTCAATAACGATATTGTGACCGAAATCGGTGCCACACACACCACAGTGGGAACAACCCTCAAAAGAGCAATCAGGTACTATTGCGGCTTCTAAGGCCCGCTGCAAGTCTTCTTTAAGCCACTTTTTGTCAATTCCCGTGTCAATATGTTCCCAAGGTAAGGGTGCATCGAGGGAGTGGGGTGACAAAGATCCTACTCCCTGATCTTCTAGATTCTCTGCATGAAACAAATTCCATTCGCCATTTTCCACTTGACGATATTTCCAATCTAGATCTGCTTCAGCGATCGCCTGACTCCAAGCCGCAAAAGCTTTATCTAAATTTTCATACCAGGAATCCATCCCTGCACCCAATTCCCAGGCCCGCAGTATGACTTGGCCTAAGGTGCGATCGCCTCTACCTACAAAGTCTTCCATTGCCGATATGCGGACATCGGTAAAATTCACCTTTACTCCTCGAATACGGCGAAATTCTTGGCGCAGCAGGTTCTGTTTGCGTCGGAACTCGGCGGTAGAAACTGAGTGCCACTGAAAAGGAGTATGGGGCTTGGGTGTAAAGTTAGAAATTGTCAAGTTAAAGTTGAGCGGTCTTCTGCCTTTACCCCGACATTCTCTTTGTAACCAACTGACTGTTTCGGCAATACCTACCACATCAACATCGGTTTCGCCTGGTAAGCCGATCATAAAATACAACTTGATTTTATCCCAGCCTTTTTCCCAAGCTGTTTTCACGCCTCGGAGTAATTCTTCGTTGGTTAAACCCTTATTCACAATATCCCGCATCCTTTGGGTGCCGGCTTCTGGAGCAAAGGTTAGCCCACCTTGCCGCATCCCTCCCAGGATATTGGCAATATTTTCGTCAAACCTATCAACTCTTTGACTGGGAAGAGTCAAGGAAATGTTTTCATTTCTGAGTCGATTTTTGATTTCCATCCCTACGGCTGGTAAGGATAAATAATCAGAACAACTCAGGGATAACAAGGAAAACTCATTGTAACCAGTCGCCCGCATTCCTTGTTCAATGGCTTCTACCACCTGATTGGGTTCTACATCCCTGGCTGGTCGCGTCAGCATTCCTGGTTGACAAAAGCGACAACCACGTGTACAACCGCGCCGAATTTCTAATGTCAGGCGGTCATGCACTGTCTCCACATAAGGCACTATCCCAATAGAATATGCTGGGATGGGCGTTGCGACCCGGCGCAAAATGCGCTTGGGTACATCTGGGTGTTGAGGATGAACTGAGCCATCCGGGGCCATGTCGTAAAACTGAGGAACATATACGCCTGGTATCTGTGCCAAATCCAGTAGCAAATCTTGCCGACATAATTGTGCTTGTTTGCCTTCTTCTAATACCAAACCTATTTCTGGTAGTAGTTCTTCTCCATCTCCCAAGGCGATAAAGTCGAAAAAGTCGGCATATGGTTCGGGATTTGACGTGGCTGTTTGTCCCCCAGCAAAAATCAAGGGATAATTCCCATCTGCTCTTGCTTGCCATGTGAGGGGGATTCCTGCCAAATCTAACATCTCTAAAATGTTAGTTGCTCCTAGTTCGTAACTGAGACTAAAACCCAAAATGTCGAATTCTAAGAGCGATCGCTTGGACTCTACAGCAAATAATGGGGTATTAGTTGCCCGGAGTTTCACTGCTAGGTCGGTACCTGGTAGATAAGAGCGATCGCATAATTGGCGCGGTTGGGCATTCAAGATGTTATAGAGGATGATATGCCCTAAGTTAGATGACCCAACTTCATATACTTCTGGGTAAGTTAATGCCCAGCGTATTGTGGCCGCATCCCAAGGTTTATGTACTGCCAAGCGTTCATTACCTAAGTAACGTGCTGGCTTCAAAATATCCGATGTGATTAAATTTTCAACTGCAACAGCCACTATGCTATCTTTTAGCTACCTTAATTACAGCTAATCACCTCCAACCTTAGCATTAATTGGCTGTGTTAATGAAGTTTTATCCGTTTAACTGACAACTCTTTTACACAAATTTACAGGAAGTCGCCCAATGATCTGATTTTTGTCGGGGTGGAATAAAGCTTCTTCCGCCTGCTGAGGGACTTGATTTCTTGGGATTATGTCAGAAATTCCTTATGCCACTGCCAAATCTAAGTTATCTTCAGATATTTCAAAAACTTCATCAAGTTGGGTTAGTTCTAAGATCATCCTGATTGATGAGGAAACAGAGCAGAGCTTAAAACTACGACCTAAATTCTGAGCTAGCTTGTGTGCAGACACTAATGCCATTAAGCCAGATTTATCTAAAAATTCTACTGCTGCTAAATCTACTAGCAAGAGAGAGACATCATGTTGCGCCAAGGCTGCTATCAGGTTTCGTTCCAACTCCAATGCATTGGCAGCACTTAGACAACCCTGAGGACGAATAACTGTAATTTTCGGACACTTCGGTACTGCTTGCATCTTCACATCCTAATTAAAGTTATTGAACCGTAAAGCCTGAGATTTATTTGAACATAAACTGTTTTTATCGCAGCGACTATAGGTCTGACCCCTCTTTGCTAAATCTTCATTACTTTAGTGGGTCTGTTTAAAGATTGTCATAAATACAGGGTAAAATGTGTTCATATATACTTTTTTTTCCATCTAGTTCTAAAACAATCAACATAGATCGCCCTAGAGCTAAAAAATCAACAGTAACTTTGCTGAAAAAGTCCACTGAGCCGATGAATAAAGTTAATTTAGCTCAGCCTCAGCTATATATTTAGATGCCATGATTTTTATGCTGGCTAGCGGCGCACACCAGGGTTAATGACAAGTTATTGAGCCAATTATCCTGTGATATGGATCACGTAGTTCAGGGTGGTTGGATCACATTTTATACCTAGATCTATCTTAGATAATTAGTATCATATTACATACAACTGGTTTATTACTTATGAGAACTAAGTACGCGATTCGTCAATTGGTAGAAAAAGCACTTGACATTAAAAAATTAACTCCCGAAATAGAAAATGAAATCAATTCGGAACTGACTCAAATGGGACACATTTCTGACGTTGATTACGAAGCCCTGGAGTTATTAATGGCAGAAATGGATGCGGGTAGAGTTAAGTTAGTACCTAGCTGGGGATATTAATTCTCAAGGTGAGTATTATTAATTTTTCCTTATCCTTAGCCAGTTTTGAGAGGAAATAGCAAAATTTAGTTAAAAAATACTAACAGCAGTGCTGATAGCAGGCACGATAGGATTGCTGGTGTTTTACCTTCATATTCAATATTGATCACACAAGTGTGGCGTAAACTGTGCTAGTGAGCATTAGTTTTTAGTCCCTACTCTCTCTTGATAAACTTGCCACATCTGCTGAATGAATTGATTAAATTGCTGTTTAGCGGCTGAATCTAATTCATTTTTTGGTTCTTTTGCCAAAATCTGACTTAAAAGCGAAACTACTTCTGTATCTAAAGCTGGTCGAAATAAATTGATGGGCCAAAGCAAATCTGATGCATCTCGCAAATCAGTAATTATTGGTGGTTCTTGAGCAAAGCCAACTAGCAGTAATGGACGCACCCAGCACAACTGCCGAGAAGTCACTAATTGGATGACTTCCCCATACAGATTTCTGTCACCATGCTCTAAAGACACAATTTGTCCTGGTTGAAAGTCTAAGCTCATGTTCATATTTAGCAGTTAGGGCTGTGACAAGCAGGGATTTTTGAGCAATTTTATGGGTTTTAAACGCAATTATGCGTTAATTTTGTGGAAAAATCCTTTAGAATTAAGCAAGTACTCACACCCGTGAATACTTGAAATATTACCTCATAATCGCCATCCTTATGCTGGCCTAGTCTATATCGCAGCAGAGTTTTTTCATGACATAACGTTTGGATAGACATGCGATAAGATAGGTAATTAACTGTTAAGTAAACACTAGACAGAGAATCTGTTGTAGTAAACCACCGAATCAAAGAGCAAAGAACCGTGTCAGTCGAAACCATTGAGAAGCGTTCCACATCCCGCAAGCTCGCGCCTCGGTATCGCGTTTTGCTCCATAACGACGACTACAACTCTATGGAGCATGTGGTACAGTCATTAATAACCACAGTACCGAGCCTGACTCAGCCCCAGGCTGTGAGCATTATGATGGAAGCCCATACTAACGGCATGGCTTTAGTCATTACTTGCGCTCAAGAACATGCTGAGTTTTATTGCGAAACACTGAAAGGTCATGGTTTAAGTAGCACCATTGAACCTGAGGAATAAATTAGATAATGAAATCGAGTTTTCCTCACAGGGTAGGAAGACAGCAAAAAGTCAAAAGTAAAGGGTAAAACTAAAAGATGTTTTCTCTAACTTTTGACTTTGATATTGTCCCCTTCCTTAATTTTTGATGACAATTTTTTTATGAAAATAAACCTTGCCCGTTTAGCCCAACGCCCTGTCCTGATGAGGTTGGGCTATTTTGTTGTAAGTTTATTGCTGCTATGGTTGCCTTTGGCTGCACCCATTTACTTATTAGTTAGTGATTCTAATTTAGTAAGTATATTGACAATGGTGTTGCTATATACGCAGTTTATTTTTCTTTTAAAACTATGGGGTAAAAACGTCTACCAACAACCCCGAATACTACAGCAGTATGGCTTAGAAATCACCCGAAAAAATGCTGTAGATTTGTTGAGTGGTTTAGCTCTAGGGCTAATTAATATTCTGATATTGTTTGGGCTACAAGGTTTGTTAGGTTGGTTGGTGTGGCAACAACCGCAAGTTGTTTTGTTAAAAATTATTTTAGAGGGTTTAATTGTTTCTTTAGGTGTCGGTTTCGCAGAAGAGTTATTATTTCGAGGCTGGTTACTTGACGAGTTGCAACGGGACTATAGCCAAAGTGCAGCACTGTGGATAAATTCTGTTGTTTTTGCGGCTTTGCACTTTATTAAGCCGTTGGATGTCATTATGCGAATATTACCGCAGTTTCCCACTTTAATACTATTGGGGTTAACGCTGGTATGGGGTAAACGCTGGCGGAGGGGACGCTTGGGTTTACCTATTGGTTTACATGGTGGTTTAGTTTGGGGATATTACATCATTAATGTGGGAAATTTAATTGAATATTCTGGCCAAGTTCCTGATTGGGTAACAGGTGTAGATCAAAATCCCCTACAAGGAGTTATGGGTTTAGCATTTATGGCTGTACTTGCTGTGTTGATGTGGGGGCGAGCAAATACTAAATCTAAAACGGTATCAATTTGACAACGTTATGGTGATTCTTGATGTAGTCGCTAAACTATCTCAACTACTGTACCCACCAAACACGCTTTATCTAAATTCACCCCGCTCAAATTTGCTCCTTCTAGCTCTGCACAGAGTAGATTGGCGCCCGTGAAGTTCGCCCCCGCCAGATTTGCCCCGCGTAAGTCAGCTTCTTCTAAATTGGCTTCATTCAACACAGTTCCTTGCAAATCGGCACGACTTAAATCAGCACCTTTAAGATTTGCCCCCGTCAAGTTAGCACCACGCAAATCAGCACCGCGTAAATCAACTCCTTGTAAGTTAACGTTCATCAAATTGGCACCACTCAAGAAAGCACCAGCCAACGATACATCGCTGAGTCTCGCCCCCATCAGGTTAGCACCGCGCAAATTACTACCCCGCAAGTCAGCACTTGTTAAGTCTGCTTGCATTAAGTTGGCTCCCATGAGGTTGGCCCGCAAGTCAGTTTCTTGCAAGTTGGCTCCCATAAAATTCGCACCCTCGAAATGCCCACCTTCGAGTTTGGAACCTGTGAAATTAGTCCCAACTAGGGTAGCACCTGCAAGATTGATGCGGCTTAGATCGAGTTGAGAAAGTTCCTCATCTTCTAAATTGGCACCTGGGAGTTGTTTGAGTTTTCCTGATTTAATGGCTTCAATATTCATTTGGGGTAATTACTCATTTCCTGACTAGTCTTATGGCTATCCCATCGGGAATCAAGTAGCCAGACACCGGTGCTGACTTTGGGTGACATCAGGGGTAAGTCTAGCCCTTGCTGTAAACCCATAACTAATAAAGTTAGAGCATCTACAAGTTTTGGATCAAAACGGATTGATTGTTGCTGTCTGCATTCATCTAAAGCCTGAGCAAAGATTTCTGCGCGAGTGTTCGGGGATGATTTTAAATTATTGACTCGCCACTGAAAATCCGCAACTAAGGTCAAGATTCTTGACTCTAGAGGAATTTCATCTCCAGCTAACCCTGCTGGTTCTCCTGTGCCGTTCCACCACTCGGTTTGGTGGGTAATAATTTGGGCAACTGCCCGTAGTCTAGACATGGTTCGCAATACCTGGGCCCCTGGTACCAAGGGACAAGTTAAGGCGCAACTGGGGGCTTGTTCCTGGTAGCGGGTGGATGTACCGGGAGTCAAAACGCTTTCTGCTGTTTGGAGTGGATCTATACGATGTAACAAACCTGCTAGTCGTAATCTTTTAATCTGCCATGCAGGTAGTTCTAAAAGTTGCCCCATCATCTCGGAAAGTGCGACTACTTCCGCTGCTGCCATTGGGTTGTTAACATCGGCCATGTCCATCAATTGCGCCATCCGCAAAAATGCTTGAATTTCGTTAGAAACCAAGTTGCGATCTAAAGCTTGTTGACGCAGCGCTGTGGGGATGGATAAATTCTCTTGTCCCGTCTGGAGATAATCTACAACACGGGAGACAACTGCACTCAAATGTTTTGGGGCAGCTAGATGAGACTGGATGGCATTTTGATGGGCAACGAGTTTTTGTGCTAGTTCTGGGTTGTATTGTTGAATTTGGGCGATCGCTAACTTTGCTGTTTCTTGCACTAACTCTGGCTCAAATGTCCACAAGCCATAGAATTTGCGCTCTAAATCTGAATCTGGTATTCCACCCGCGCCATAGTCAGCTTCTGATAACTCTTGACAAAGTACCATGGCTGTGTATTCAGGCGATAGAATAATTAAGTGCCACTCTTGCGCCACTGGATCTGCTGAATTTAATGCCACTAAGTCCACGTTGGGTAGTTGGCTGGTGGGATGTTCCGCAAAACCAGCATCCGCTGCTGCCATAATCACGATTTCGCTGCTGCACTTAGCCATATCTGCATATCTTTGGGCTTCTTGCAGATACCATTTGCCTTGTTGGAAGGCTGCGATTACTAAAGGTGTACTATTTTCGCTTAATATATGGTCTTCTAAGGCATGGCACAAAGCAACTAAGGTATTTTTGTAGTAAACCCCAAATCTAATTGGTCTAGTGCTTTGGCGGTGTGCTGTTTCTAGTTGTTGTAAAATTGAACCTTCTAACATGGGCTGTCATAATTCTTAATTCGTCATAGTAGCTCCAGGCAGGCTACGCCAAGGTTGTTGGAAACTAGAGACTAGAGGCTAGGGGTTAGTGAATTAATTAGTCCTTAGTCCCTAGTCCCTAGTCCCTAGTCCCTTATGATACGCCTGCTAACCGTTTGTCTTGCTGTTCTATAGGCGCGGAAAGTGCTTCTTCTAAATCAGCACAACCCAATTTTTCTTCTAAGATTTTCATAACTTCGCGTCCGAAGTCGTTGGGGTTTTGTTGCCAAGCTTGTAAGCAGACTTCTCCGAAGAATGAACCCAGAGGTTCAGGGTTCCAAAGCAGTTTTTTCGCTGTCCACGGCATTAAGCTCATGGGATTGTAACCTGGTTTGAGAATACCTTCTTTAAAGGCATATTCTTCTAAATGGGTATGGGGTTGTAGTCCTATGAAGAAGATAGCAGGTTCAACTTTATCCGCACCAAAAATCTTTTCTAGTTCGCGGTGGTAGGCGATGGTTTGACGAATGGTTTCGGGACGTTCGTCAATGACGTTAAAGGAGTAGTTGACGGAAACTAAATCGTTAAAACCCGCTGTTTTTAAGTCACGGCAGTTTTGCAAGACGGTTCGCAGGTTGTAACCCATCCGCATTTTCCGCACAAGTTCTTGAGAACCACTGGTGATACCGATTTCAAAGTAGTTCATCCCGGTTTTTGCCATCAAGTCGCACAATTCTGGTGTCAGGTTGTCAGCTCTGATGTATGCTGCCCAGTGAATATCTGTCATCCCAGAATCGACAATTTTTTGTAGCAGTTCTACAGCATCGTCGATAAATTTGCGTGCGGGGATGAATTGGGCATCAGTAAACCAGAAGTTGCGAATGCCACGATTATATAGTTGGCGCATTTCAGCAACTACTTCATCGGCTGGATTGATGCGGACTTGTTTACCTTCAACGACGGTGTAGACGCAATAACAACAGTTATGGGGACAACCACGCTTGGTTTGGACACCTATATAAAAGTCTTGTTCTTGCAGGTAATAGTTAAATTCCGGCCAGATAGTTTCTATATAGTCGTAGTTACAGGCGGTTTTTTCTAGTGGGGTGGGTTGTTCATGAATCATTCGTTGCCGTGGTTGTGTTTCACCAACTACATAGCAGCGTTCATCCTGAATTTCTCTGCCACTCAAAAGTTTTTCTAGCAGGGTTTCTCCTTCACCCACAGAAATAATTGTTCCTTGGGGTAAGCTTTTGCCCAACTGTTCATAAAATACACTGACTGCACCGCCACCGACAACGGCATGGGCATCAGGATGATATTTCTGGGCGCGTTGCAAACCACGTTTGATTAATCCCTGGTTGCGCCACAACTCTAGATAGTAAGCAATAAAGATTCTTAAACCGCCAAAGGCCCCGCGTAGCTTAATCAAGAGATTTTTGGCGTAGTAAAATTCAAAGGCGTTTTGCAGTGGGTTACCACCGCGCCCGCCCACTGGGGCATAAATTTGAATATCCCGCCATGAAAAGACTAGCAGTGTAGGTTTAAATTCATCGATACAACTATCGAGAGCGGAGCCATAATCTAATGGCGGTACTGTTCCCAAATCAAAAATTCGCTGTTCGATGCTGGGAAATAGCTTGTGGATATGATCGCTAAGATATACAACCCCAATGGGAAAGATGGGGTTACAAGGAAGGCGAACGTAGAGAATTCGATTTTCCATCATGGATGCTGTAACTTGTATCTTGCCGTTCTTTGAGAAAAAAGTGCGTTTAAACTGTGTTTTTGTGTTGATTCCCCTGTTGCTAACAATTATGCTTGACATTTAAGCCAATTGTTGAGATGGGTTTATCTGGGTTGGTGATCGCGGGAAATAGTTAAATTTGCACCGCAACAAACAAAATAGATAGATTTTATGAGGAAGTTTGTCATATATCTTTACCATAACATTGAGTTTGTCTATTAAGCGATGATTCCTGGCTGTAAGTCTGGGGAGGGATGAAATAAATCAACCCACTTGTACACTAAGGAAATATCAAGATGTGCCTGGTATACCTAACTCACGGTGACCAGATAAAATTGATATCTGACACGTTTATTACTAATACAAAATTTTAGAGCCTTCTAAAGAAGTGTATATTTTTACGAAGGTAGATTGTTTTATATAATTTTCATAACTTGAACATGCATTTAGATAGATATAACGTAGAAAATTTCAGTTGGTAGTCGGAGTTACAGCATGTCGGGATCGTCAAGTGTTAGTTTTATTTGTGTAATGTAAAATTGTGGCGTAAAGCTCCTCCGCAGTTATGGCTCAAATATTAGATTCTCTACCACCTGAGCAATCGGGGAAGATCCTCTGCTGTTACGTTAATGCTACGAGTAAAATTCAAATTGCTCGCATTTGCAATATTGCCAACTGGTACTTTGAAAGAGTTGTTTTTCCTGGACAGCGCCTTGTTTTTGAAGCTCCCCAAGCAGCGCAAATGGAGATTCACACGGGGATGATGGCCAGTGCAATTTTGTCGGATAATATTCCGTGCGATCGCTTGGCGATTAACGACCCTAACATTAGTGAGTTTAATACAGACTCTATAGGCATCGACGCTATCAGTACAAAACCATTAGCACAGTCAATTAATACAAAACATGAAGATACAACAAAACCCTTAACAATTGCTGGTTAAGCATCCATTGATTAAGAAAACAATTTTTTTTCTCTTTGGGGTTGTTGAATTTGACAACCCTTTTGATTTAGTCATTGGTCATTATTAAAAGGGAACAGGTAACAGGGAACGGGTAATGGGTAACAGGAAAACTTCTACTTTATTCCTTACACTTCTTCATCTTTCCACCTCCCCATTGCCCCTTTAGCATCTACAATCGAAGTTATGAATTTGCCTTCTTTTCTTTGGTTGTGGAAAATAGCCGCTTGGTCGATGGGGTTATCGCTACTGGCGTATTTGCTGTTAGCACTGACAGGTGTGTGGATGTTTCAGGATAGAACTTCGCCCAATTTTACGGGTTTTCCCTGGGTGATTGGTGGACGTAGGGGCGTGCGATCGCTCCACTATACAATGGGCATCACGATGGTCAGTTTAGTGCTGCTACTGCTGGTTATTGGTATTGTTGGCACCTTAGGACACTTTGGTTCCTTAGGACACTCACAACACTTGATTTCTGGGTTGATAGTAGTAGTATTAGTTTTACTCTCTGCATTCAGTGCCACACAAATTAGTGCTAGGCGTTCTTGGGCTAGACCTTTACATATCGGTGTGAATATTATTTTATTTGCAGGTTTTGCCTGGGTGTCGCTTACAGGTTGGAGTGTCGTGCAAAAGTATTTGCCTTAATCCAAAATCCTTGCCGAAATCTGAGTTTATTATTAGGGCTTTAGCCCTGACTGCAAACTTTTATTAAAATAAATAAAAAAGTATTGTAATTAATCTGTGACAGCAACTCCAGCTAATACCTCAGTTTCGGTTTTTCGCTTATCTCCGTTAATTCGGATCACACTGTTGAGCCTATATATAGCACTGACAGTACCATTACCTTTTTTATCCCAGGTAACAGCTGCGCCAGTATCGCCAGCATTATTGTGGGTGGGGATTAGTATAGGCTTTATTGCTTTATATGCAATATTGACCGAACAAGTAATTATAAATGACCAGGAAATTCAAGTTACATACCCCGCCTGGGTTCCTCGTTTTTTCCGTAAAGGTTGGGTGTTACCTTGGTCAGAGGTAAAAGAATTAAAACCCCGCTCAACTGGTCAAGGGGGACTAGTTTATTATTTTCTCAGCCAAGATGGAAAAGCTTATTTATTACCGATGCGTGTCGCCGGATTTGCCCGTTTGGTAAAATTCGTAGAAACCAAGACAGGCATAGATACCACAGATGTTCGCCCCTTAGCGCAGCCGTGGATGTATTTGATTTTATTGGGATTTACTCTGTTGTTATTGTTAGTAGATGCGTGGACTATCACTACGGCACTAGCTCTGGGAAAATTAACTTAAATAGGAAGAGGGGAGTGGGGAGTAGGGAGAAGAAGCAGGGGGGCAGGGGAGCCACTGCGGTGGACGGGTTCCCCGGCATAAAGCAAGTGGCGTGGCAGGGAGCAGGGGAGAAAAACTTCTAGCTATGACCAACATTTTCCCTATTGCCTTGTCCCCTTGTCCCCTTGTCCCCTTGTCCCCCTTGCCTCCTCATCCCAGTCCCCAATCCCCTATCAAGGTTGAACTTGGAGAATATCACTACAACAGCCCAATTAAGGCTAGAACAAGTTAATTTCTTTGCCAAACTGAAAGCCCAACTTCAGGGATACCCGATATTACAGGATATTTCCTTTGAGGTGTTTCCAGGCGATGGCTCCGCCAACACCTGCGGTGAACGCATTGCCATTGTGGGCCCATCTGGTGCGGGTAAGACTTCGCTACTACGCCTAATTAATCGCCTGAGTGAACCCACTAGTGGCAAAATTTATTTAGGAAAACAGGAATATCACCAAATTTCTGTTTTGCAGTTACGTCAGGAGATCACACTGGTACTACAAGAGTCAAAATTGTTGGGAATGACAGTCCAGCAGGCTTTGGCTTATCCTTTAGTTTTGCGTGGTTTGCCTAAACCCACAATTCAGCAACGAGTTGATTACTGGATTGAACAACTACATATTTCCAGTGAATGGCTAGGCAAAACTGAATTACAACTTTCTGTGGGACAGCGACAATTAGTAGCGATCGCTCGTGCCTTAGTCATCCAACCGAAAGTGTTACTATTGGATGAGCCAACATCTGCCTTGGATGCTGGTACTGCTGCTCATCTAATGCAAGTTTTCATCCAGCTATCTCAAACTCATCAAACCACAATTTTGATGGTCAATAACCAACTGGATTTAGCCCAGGGATTCTGTAACCGACTGTTATATCTCCAGCAAGGTCAGTTATTGACAGACCAACCAGCTGCTAGGGTAGATTGGGTAAATTTACGAGAAAACTTGATTCAAGCAGAAAACCAAGCAGCTGAGGAATGGCTTTAAAAATTCCTCCCAAAAAATTAACTTTGGAAGTTTTTGATAAATTTGTTTCTCCCTATGATGTTTGAGTACTCAGTGTAGAACGTGGATTGCTGAATCTTTCTTTGGTTAACTTGGTTTGTGACTGCGGAATATTGGAATTTAAAATTTCCATGTTAAATCTATAGCCCACATTACGGATAGTTTGAATCAAACTAGGTTGACGGGGATCAAGTTCAACTTTTTTTCGCAGCGATAAAACATGAGTATCAATGGTGCGCGGGTTATCAATAGCGTCAGGCCACGCACGACGCAATAATTCCGATCTACTTAGAGGCACTCCCCCAGCTTGCGCTAAAACGTACAACAAACTAAATTCCTGGGGCGTTAAATCAATAAACTCCCCTTGGAATCGGACACGTCGCTGTACTAAATCAATTTGCAAACTGCCATAATCCAGGTAAGCTGGTGCAGTAGGTGTGCGCTTGCGACGGATTAATACCTCTACCCTAGCCAGAAACTCTTGCATTCCAAAAGGTTTACTTAAATAGTCATCTGCCCCCGCTTTTAAGCCGGCAACAATATCAGCTTCATTGTTACGGGCAGATAGCATCAAAATTAGAGGCTGTTGCTGACGATGCAACCAACGGCAAAACTCTATGCCATCACCATCAGGCAAATCGGCATCAAGAATTACCAGTGTTGGTTGATGGCTTAAAAACACTTCCCTTGCTTGATAAATACTGGCGGCTTGATGCACACGGTATTCTAACTGTTGCAAGTGCCATCCCAGCAACGACCTCAGATGGGGATTCCCCTCAACGATTTCAATACAAACCGAACCCACAGCGGCAAGACCCCTTAGCGTCGATGACTTTCAAAGTAACAAGCCCATGCTCAAGGTTTTGTAGTCTTTGTTACTCCAATTACTATTAGCTTCGGATTTGCTCATCTCAAAAGTGAAAAAATCTTGAATTGATGCCTTGTCCAAAGCTAAGTTAGTAATATTCTTTAATTTTTTCTTAAATTTTTGTTAGACTAATCAAAAGTTCTTTTTGGTAAACATCTTCCCAAAGATGGGTTTTGCTGGCCAATAAACTCTCGATTAACAGGGAAAGCGCTACTTGAGCTATATCTTAGCCTACTTGTATAGATGATTACATTTTGCATAAACTACTTATGTCAGCCCCCATCAATCAACTTGGGTTGTTGACAAAAAGAATCATAAGAATAACTTACCGAATAACCTATTCCAAATTTTATGGAATAGGATCAGATCACGTCATAGCCACTGAAGGATCTCACCTAGGGTAGATTTTTGTCGTTAGTTAATGGCAAGAAAGTAGAAGTAACACTTCACATTTGGGCGTGAATCATTTACAATTCTCATTCCAAAGAGATTAACACAGCAGTTATGCTTCAAGACACACAAACCATCCGCTATTACCAACGAATTACCGACGCCTTCGTCGATTTATGGAATCGCGGTTATCGCACGGACGATATGCGGATGTATTTGGATGGATATCTAGCCGCACTGCGACATAGTAATGCCATTGAACCGATTCTGATTCATCGCTTAGAGGAGGAAGCTAGCCGCTATTTGTACGATGCTTCAAATTTTGTGATGACGCAAACACAAACACAAGCACAAGCTGATTACTACTAATGTCTTGTCTCAGACATTGAAGGTAACCATAGATTAACGCAGACGATTATAGCATATTGTTTGCTTTGATCAAGGGTATATTGGTGTGAAATTTTTGGAGATATTATTTTTGATAAAAATATCCCCTCAGAAGTATTTTTGGTGTTGCCAATTCCTCTGAGGGGATTTTTGGATGATAGGGATTGGGGAACCCCCCTGGGGATAAGGGGTAATGGGGAGATGAAATGTACCTCAGTCAGTTACAATTCCCCTGACTCTACTGATATAACTGCCGATATAACTAAGTACTAATTCAGCAGCCAAGTAGAGTAGATGCTGCTAGCAAAATATTAGGAAGCTAGTGCCACTTCAACTAGTTGCTGCAATTCACCTTTTTGGTACAGTTCAATGAGAATATCTGAACCACCGACAAACTGACCGTCAATATACACTTGGGGGATTGTGGGCCAGTTGGAATATTCTTTAATGCCTTGACGAATTTCCTGGTCTGAGAGAACGTCAATTGTCTCAAAGGGAACTCCCAATGTATTGAGAATCTGCACGACGTTGTTGGAGAAACCACACTGAGGCATCAGTTTGTTTCCTTTCATGAAAACTAATATCTTGTTTTGTTGTACCAAGTTATCAATTTTTTCTTGAGTTTCTGGGTTCATGGTCTGTTTGTTCCTATGTTGCTAATAGCCAAGATGTCGATAGTCAACCATCAATAGTCAATGGGGACTGATTGATTTTACGAAGCGGCTGTTGCTTGCCATGCTTCAGGTGTATAGGTTTTTACAGCTAAAGCATGAATCGCTTCAGTTGACATAGCTTGCCGCAACGCACCATAAACTAACTGGTGTTGTTGTACCAGTCCCTTATTGGCAAACTGCGATGAAACTACTGTCACTTGATAGTGGTCACCGCCACCAGTCAAGTCTTGCACCTGAATTTGGGCGTCTGGCAGTTCCGCCTTGATCATTTCCTCAACCTGCTGCGGATTAATCATCGCAATTCCTGAAAAAACTTACTTTTCTATTATTAACAGATACAGATATGAAGCGGATACCCTGGCCTAATTTGAGTTTTTCACAGGCTAGGGGTAAACGCGTCTTGGAGGTTTATGTGAGCTATCGCTTGATAAAACCCAACTCATGGTAGATAGTTCCATACTACCATTGGGGTCTTTCCAGAAGGTGGAGAGAGTTTATTGACTTGGGGTAGAAGAAGAAGAACTACCTTGTCTGGGAAAAGGTGCATCCACAAAACCCAACTCAAATAACTGCTGATAAGCCTTCTTGCCTAAATCCCGCGTGGGGTTTTGACTTTTAATAATCTGAATTAACAACGGTACGGCTAATTCTGGCTGATTCTGCGCCCGATGTACCAATGCTAGCTGGTAGGTGGCTTCGTCGCGCTTTTGGGCAGTCTCTAGGGCTTTTTGACGCTGGGAATCGGAAACTCGATTGTCAATTCCTGTAAAGCTAGCATTGAGTTCTTGATAAAAATTAGATAGCTGATTATAAACCTGACGAGCTTCTTGGAGTTTTTTGGCAGCTAAAGCGTAGTTTTGAGCAGAAACGGCTTGATTTGCCTCTTGCATCAGCCGTTGTCCTCCCTCAATACTTAAAACGCTGTTATTTTGGGCTGTAGGACGCAAAGTATTGGGATCGTCAGGTTCAATGATTTGTACTTGACTATAAAGAGTAGGTAGCTTTTGTACTTGAGCCTGAACAGGTGATAGCAGGCTAAGAACTGCGATAAATGATAAAGAAGTAAAGCTAATTAAAGGAGCAACGGCGGCAGAGTTCATGGGGTCAATTAGTGCGAAAACTATATAGAAAAGGAATGGAAACTTCGGGTATCTTAACTCTGTTTTCGTTCGTAACAAAACAAAGCTACATACTGTAGTTCCTCTGATTTAGACTGAAAATCGGTTTAATCGAGTTCCCTTTGCTCGTGTATACAATTAACTAAAATCACCCTTATGAATGATCCCGTTAATTCCTCTGATTTTTCCACCACAGGTTTACCAGCAAGCAGCTTGGGAATAGTTTTACAACGCGGTGGTGAAGAATTGATGTTAGAAAAAGCTTTAGACCGCTTCACCATTCGGCCAACTATCGACCTGACTCACCAACAATTATCCCAGGTTAGTTGGGGCATTTGGCAGCGGAGTATTCCCCAAGCCCATTTAGAACTGTTTACGGTTGTACCCACTGAGTTAGAGGCTGCTATGTCTCAAGCAAGGGACTCAGAAAATGTGGCTTTTGCTGGTCATGTTTACACAATTAAAGATAATCCTGGGGCTATTGTTTATCTGAATGACCAAGTGACCATTCAATGTGCCTCGGCGGTGGATGTAGCTAAAGTTGACGCCATCGCTGCTAGCTTGGGCTTAGTTAAGGAAAAACCTGTTCTTGGTTTACCTTATACTTTTGTGTTTCGCGTTAGCAAACAAGCCACAGAAAACCCCCTCAAAATTACTAACCGCTTGCAACAATTGCCAGAAATATTGGCAGCTGAACCAAATATCCTGATTAAAAGTGAATCACATTATCGACCTAGTGATCCCCTGTATTCTCAACAATGGTATTTAGCCCACAACGGCGGTAATCAGTTGGCGGCAAACTCTCATATTGCGGTGGAACAAGCTTGGGATATTACTCGCGGTGTGCGTTCTGTAGTGGTTGCGGTAGTAGATGACTCGTTTGATTTGAACCATCCAGACTTTCAAGGTAGCGGCAAAATTGTTGCCCCTAGAGATTTCAAAAAAAATGGCTTTTTACCGATACCAGGTGAGCGAGAAACCAGTCATGGGACAGCTTGTGCGGGGCTAGTGATTGCCGAAGAAAATGGTGCGGGTATCGTCGGGGTAGCGCCTGGTTGTGCTTTGATGCCAATTCGCAGTACTGGTTTTTTGGATGATGAATCCATTGAAGAGATTTTCAACTGGGCCATTGACAAAGGTGCCAGTGTAATTTCTTGCAGTTGGGGTGCTTCTGCTGTGTATTTCCCTTTGTCTTTGCGCCAACGCGCGGCTATTACTCGTGCTGCTACTACAGGACGTAAGGGTAAAGGTTGCGTAATTTTATTTGCTGCGGGTAATGCCAACCGCCCGGTAAATGGAACTGTTTTTGAACGCAATTGGCCAGATAATCTTTTACGCGGTAATACAGAATGGTTAAGTGGTTTCTCGGTACATCCAGATGTGATTACTGTTGCTGCTTCTACTAGTTTGAACAGGAAGGCGGCTTATAGTAATTGGGGTAGTAATATTGCTGTGTGTGCGCCTAGTAACAATGCCCCACCAGGAATATCATTTCAAGGTAGAGGATTTTTGAATACCCAACCTGCGATCGCAACTTCTCTGCACGGGCGAGGTATATTAACTACTGACCAAATAGGCGCCGCAGGTTATGAACCGGGTGACTTTACCAGCAACTTTGGCGGTACTTCTAGTGCTACTCCCATTGTCGCAGGTGTGGCAGCCTTGGTTTTGTCAGCAAATCCTGACTTAACGGCACAACAAGTCAAACTGATTTTGGAAGAAAGCACTGATAAAATTGTGGACTCTGAACCAGATCCTCAGTTGGGTATGCGTGCAGGTACTTATGATAGCAATGGGCATTCTCAGTGGTTTGGTTATGGCAAAGTGAATGCAACTAAGGCAGTACAAGCTGCCCAGCGACTACGTAGTTCTGTATCATCAGCAACCAAAGAAATTAAAGTCAGGAATACTAATCAGTTGACGATTCCAGATAATAATTTACAGGGCATTAGAAGTGCGATCGCAGTTTCCGAATCTAGCATTATTAAAGATATTCAAATAACAGTTAATATCACCCATGATTTTCTCGGCGATTTAGAAATTTATTTAATAGCCCCCAATAATAAAATGGTGTTGTTGCAAAATCGGACATTAGGACGTCGTACTAGTTTGCAGACGACTTATACCATGCGATCGCATCCTATTTTAAAACGGTTGCTATCCTTGTCAGCTAGAGGTAATTGGCAGTTATGGTTAATTGACCATGTGCCACAAGATGTAGGCAAAATTAACAGTTGGGAATTGATTTTGGGTATTTAATCATTGGTCATCGATGAGTGAATTAAGAATTGGGAATTTCGGCAAATGCATGACTGCTAACCTCAGATTCTTGATGACTTAATTGTTTGAGGGCGAATGCTAAATCTGATGTAAGATTTTGGGCATTTTGTTTTACAGTCCCATCAGTGTAATCTGATACATTAAGCGGTGTACCAATGTGTATGTTCACATCTGCACCCCATGTAGGATAAGGATGGCTGTAATCGATGCTAATAGGTATAATTTTTACTCCTAGTCCTGGATAACTAGATTCAGCACTTAAAGACAGACGCGCAATTCCTGGTTTTAATGGGTGAAGTTTGTCATCACGAAAAATACCCCCTTCGGGAAAAATTACTAAAGTTCTTCCTTGCTGAAGCAAGTTAACTCCATGTCTGAGGGTCGTGATTGATGGGTGTTTTGGATCTACAGGAAATCCCCCCAAGTGGCGGACTAACCAACCTTGCAATCCCTGACATTCATCTATGGTGACCATAAAACGTAAGTCTTTGGCTGCTACACAAGCAATAGCGGCATAAGGTATGAGTAAAGCATCCCAACGTGAACGATGGGTGGGAGCGAGAATCACAGGCCCGGATGTGGGAATATTTTCCTGTCCGGTAATTTCAATTTGCCGAAAAAATAACGGTAAAAGGCAGTGACGCCCTAAAAGATACACCAGAGGACTTAACCAAGGAGACACTTGCGAGGTAGTATCAGCTACCTGAGTCTTAGCTTTGTTACTAGCGGTTAGTTGCTCGCATATCTGCTTGGCAATGGGGAATTGTATCATGATGGTAGCTGCTGGTTGTCCTGTAAAATACAAAAAACCTGTAATTAGTTACACCGTAGATTTTCTTTTGTAAATTGTGTGACAACTACTGGACAGTTTTACCTCTGTCCGTCATTTCTCTGACGTCGAGTTGTAAACCAGGCTTGTAATTGCTGGCGACAAGTTGATTCTAAAATGCCTCCCATGACGCGTAGGCGGTGGTTAGAAGCAGCGCCATCAGGAATATTGGTAACAGTACGAATTGCGCCAGTTTTAGGATCGTCCACTCCATAAATCAGCATTCCTAAACGTGCTTGGACAATAGCGCCAGCACACATGGGGCAAGGTTCGAGAGTGACGTACATGGTGCAATCATTAAGATGCCAGTTGTGTAAGCTCTTAGCTGCGGCCCTCAGAGCGATAATTTCTGCGTGAGCTGTGGGGTCTTTGTCACGTTCTTTTCTGTTTTCGCCTGTCGCCATCAAATTTCCTTTAGCATCAATAATCACAGCACCCACAGGTACTTCACCTGCTTCCCCTGCGATTTGTGATAACTCTAGGGCATGACTCATCCATTGCCGATGTCTTAAATATTCTGGGTATTCAATTAACATCTTCTCTGATAATTGCGTAGGTTTATCGCAGAAATAGTAAAAAACGTGCGTGCAGCCCACACTACACAGATAGCCAAGAACACAAAATTCAAGCAGCCAAGAAAATAAATTTACACCAATTTGACTGAACTAAATCAGTAAATTTAAGGCGATAAACCACAAGAAAAATATATCAAAAGTTTAGATACTTGGTTGGGCTAGAAGCGGATCAAGTTGAGCGTTTGTATCTAGCTGATAAATATCATCACAACCGCCAATGTGCTGGTTATTAATGAAAATCTGGGGAACTGAACGGCGACCATTAGCACGTTCTGCCATTTTTGTTCTGGCTGCTGTGTCGCCATCGATTTTGTATTCGGTAAATCTCACACCTTTCCACCACAAAAGCATCTTGGCTCGAATACAGTAAGGGCAGGTTTGCCATGTATAAATTTTTACGTTAGCTTTGACGCGTTCTGGATGGCGACCGAAAAGAGGATTGAGAAAGTCCAGCATTTTTTTCTTATTGATTTTTGTTAATTACTTCTAGCCTAGATCATTATCAGTTTTGTCGGCACAGACTTGAGGCATGAAGGGCATAAGAAGGTTGGGTCATGAAATAAACGTTGGCGAGATTTATTTATTAGTATAAAAATACTTGTATTTTCAAGATCAGGGCAATTATCGCCGTTCAGCAGCAAAACTTAACACTTAAGTCAGTAGAGACTATTTCCCACGTGTATACGCCCTTTGGTAGACTTGAAGACTGAAATAGCCAGATAACAAGACGCTAAATCAAACATTTGAGAGGGTGACTCTGTGGAAAATACACTTGGATTAGAGATTATTGAGGTAGTAGAGCAAGCCGCGATCGCTTCCTCGAAGTGGATGGGCAAAGGCGAAAAAAACATTGCTGACCAAGTAGCAGTGGAAGCCATGCGGGAGCGGATGAACAAAATTTATATGCGCGGTCGTATCGTCATTGGCGAAGGCGAACGCGACGAAGCTCCCATGCTCTACATTGGGGAAGAAGTCGGTATCTGTACCCAACCAGATGCTAAAAACTTCTGTAACCCTGATGAATTAATTGAAATTGATATTGCTGTTGACCCTTGCGAAGGTACAAACCTAGTGGCTTACGGTCAAAATGGCTCAATGGCAGTTTTGGCAATTTCAGAAAAAGGTGGTTTGTTTGCTGCGCCTGACTTCTACATGAAGAAACTTGCCGCACCAGCTCCAGCTAAAGGTTTAGTAGATATTAACAAGTCTGCTACTGAAAACCTCAAAATCTTATCTGAGTGCTTAAACCGTTCCATCGAGGAATTGGTAGTTGTGGTGATGGATCGCCCCCGCCACAAAGAACTCATTCAAGAAATTCGTACAGCAGGTGCCAGAGTCAGACTAATCAGTGATGGTGACGTTTCTGCTGCCATCTCCTGCGCCTTTGGTGGTACCAATATCCACGCTTTGATGGGTATCGGTGCAGCACCTGAAGGAGTTATCTCTGCTGCGGCTATGCGGTGCTTGGGAGGACATTTCCAAGGGCAACTGATCTATGATCCAGAAGTCGTACAAACAGGTTTGATTGGTGAAAGCAGAGAAGGCAATCTCGCACGGCTGAAAGAAATGGGTATTAATGACCCTGATAAGGTTTACAATGCCAACGAATTAGCTTCTGGCGAAACTGTTTTATTTGCTGCTTGTGGTATTACCCCTGGCACTCTGATGGAAGGTGTCCGCTTCTTCAGCGGTGGTGCAAGGACTCAAAGCTTGGTTATTTCCAACCAGTCCTGTACAGCTCGTTTTGTGGATACTATCCACATGTTTGACGAACCTAAAAATCTGCAATTGCGTTAGTAATTAGGGGGAGTAGGGAATTAAGAGGCAGGGGGCAGGCTTCGCCGTGAGCGTCAGCCGTTAGCGTAGCTTCCCAAAGGGTACGGGAGCAGGGGTGAAACACTTTTGGTAAGTATCAACATCTTTAGTTTTTCATCTTCCTCATCTCCCTGATCTCATCTTCCTCATCCCATCTCCCTCATCCCCGATCATCAATAATCTATTACCAATTACCGATAAATAATGAATATTGCAGTGGTGGGGTTAAGCCATAAAACAGCCCCAGTTGAAATCCGGGAAAAGCTGAGTATTCCAGAACCACAAACTGAAAGTGCGATCGCTCATCTTAGTAGCTATCCCCATATTGACGAAGTAGCAATACTTAGCACTTGCAACCGTCTAGAAATTTACATTGTTACTAGTGAAACCGAACAAGGTATCCGAGAAGTTACACAGTTTCTTTCAGAACACAGTAAGTTACCTGTGCAGTCTCTACGCCAGCATTTGTTTATGTTGCTGCATGATGATGCGGTAATGCATGTGATGCGGGTGGCCGCTGGGTTAGATAGCTTGGTACTCGGAGAAGGTCAAATTCTGGCTCAGGTGAAAAATACTCACAAACTGGGACAGCAATACAATGGTATAAAAACAATTCTCAATCGATTATTTAAACAAGCTTTAACAGCTGGTAAGCGAGTTCGTACGGAAACCAGTATTGGTACTGGCGCTGTTTCTATTAGTTCCGCAGCTGTGGAGTTGGCTCAAATCAAGGTTGCTAATTTAGCAGCTTGCCGTGTCACAATTTTGGGTGCTGGCAAAATGTCACGCTTGCTAGTACAACACCTAGTTTCTAAAGGTGCAGTACAAATTAGCATTGTGAATCGCTCTCAAGCACGCGCCCAGGAATTAGCAAAACTTTACCCGGAACAGGCTATTTATACTCATACGCTATCAGAAATGATGGCAGTAATTGCCGAAAGTGACTTGGTGTTTACAAGTACTTCTGCTACTGAACCGATCCTTGATCGCGCCAAGTTAGAAACAGTTTTAGAGTCTAACCGCTCTTTAATGTTATTTGATATTTCTGTGCCACGTAATGTCCACAGTGATGTCAATGAAATAGCAAATGTACATGCTTTTAATGTGGATGATTTGAAAGCAGTAGTGGCGCAAAACTACGAAAGCCGTCGCAAGATGGCCCAAGAAGCAGAGAAACTTTTAGATGAAGAGGTAGAAGCTTTTGATATTTGGTGGCGATCGCTAGAGACTGTCTCCACTATCAGTTGTTTGCGAAATAAAGTCGAAACTATCCGCGAACAAGAGTTAGAAAAGGCTTTGTCACGATTAGGTTCAGAATTTGCCGAAAAACATCAAGAAGTAATCGAAGCTTTAACACGAGGAATTGTTAACAAAATTTTACATGACCCAATGGTGCAATTACGGGCGCAGCAGGATGTTGAAGCCAGACGTCACTGTATGCAAACGCTGCAAACGCTGTTTAACTTAGATGCTGGTAAGCAATTTAGTTAAGGCGTGGAAGGGGATAAGGGGATAAGAAAAAACACTTCTTTATCCCCTTATTTTTCGGTACCATATTCTGCCAAATTTTAAGTTTGTTCTTGCAGTCGCACAGCCAAGCGATCGCATAGTAATTGAAATAACTTCTCATTGCTATTTTTACTTTTTTTAGTAATACAACAATCCATAGATATCTATTCGACCTACCAAAAAATTAATCAAGATAATTTGGACTGAAGTGTATTAACATTTGATTTATGAAGAACTAATAAGTTTTATTCACAAAAAATGAGGGGAATTATATGAAAACTCCGAGTTGTTCGTTATGGATTTTTGTCGCCCGAACAGATACATCTTTTCTTTTACATACAATTCCTCATTTAGTAAAAATGAATAACTTTCCTTTTGAGGAAAGAGTTTTAGTTGTAGATACTGCTCCACTGATGGGACATACAGTGAATCGTCCTTTCATTGGTACAATGCAAGAACTGCGTGAGTGTACGGAAAAGTTACTAGAAGCGGGTATTGTTGATCGGATTGTTGACATTAATTACGATCCTAGTTATCACGATAGTATGTATCGTAAACATTTTGGTCAACCAATTCGCTTTACTCATAACTATAAAGGTTATCCGATTTTAGGGTCTATTTTCAAGATCGAAGAATGTAAGAGTGACTATATATTACACTTCGATAGTGATATGCTGCTATATCAAAAATCTAATTATAGCTGGATTGAAGAAGGCATAAAATTAATGCAATAAAACCCTCAAATGATGTTTATTAGACCTCTTCCTGGCCCACCAACAGAAGAGATAAAAAATTATCAAATGAGTACTGAAGGAAAAAAAATAGACCAGTTCAATATATATAAAGCCTTTGGAAGTAGAGCTTATTTAATCAATTGTCAACGGTTTGACCAACTTCTTCCTTTACCAATTATTTGGCGTCCTTATAATTTAAAATGGATTAATAGTTTACCTGTACAGTTACAAACCTTTTTAAGTAATATGACAGGTAAGGGTAAGTTAGAATCTTGGGAAGTTCTGGTAAGTAGGAAACTAAAACAAACAGATTATTATCGAGCTAACTTGACTAATGCTGATGCTTGGACGCTACATCCTAAAGATAGAAACTCAGAAGAATTTATGCAAGCCTTACCTAGAATTATTGCCAGAATTGAAGCAGGTGACTATCCACCCCAACAAGCTGGCTATTATGACTTAATTTCAGAATTGTGGCTCTAATTAACGAGATTTATTAGTCATTTACCCAAATAAGCTTCTAAAACTTGCGAGTTACTTTGAATTTCTGCTGGGGTGCCTTCAGCCAAATTCTGACCTTCAGCTAATACCCAAACGCGATCGCACAAGGACATGATCACATCCATATTGTGTTCAATAATCAGAAAAGTCATGCCTTCTTGACGGTTCCAGGTGACAATGCGATCGCATATATCATCAATCAATCTCGGATTTACCCCGGCTGCTGGTTCATCCAACAAAATTAACTGGGGATTAGTCATTAAAGCCCGTCCCATTTCCAGTAGTTTGCGTTGTCCACCAGACAAACCACCAGCATAATCTTGGGCTTTTGGAGCTAAACCCACAGATTCTAGGAGTGACATTGCGTGTTCTTGGAGTTGCTTTTCTTCTTTAGCGACAACATGGGGTCTTAACTGCACCTGCCAAAAGTTTTCGCCTGTTTGCTTTTGCGCCGCCAGCAGCATATTATCTAACACCGATAACCGCGAGAGAGTCCGGGCTACTTGAAAAGTGCGGACTAATCCCTGTTGGGCGATTTGATATGATTGCAACTGCTGAATGGGTTCGCCATCAAAAATTACTCGTCCCTTATCTGGGCGAATAAAGTTAGAGAGTAAGTTAAATAAAGTAGTTTTACCAGCACCATTGGGGCCAATCAAGCCAGTGATACTGCCTTTATTAACTTCAATTCTCGCGTCATTTACTGCTTTAACGCCACCAAAGCTTTTACAAAGTCCAGTGGCGGCTAATAAGGGAAGTTGGGGTGATTGATTATTTACCATAAAAATTTATTATTAGAAGCTAGAGGTTAGGGGCTGGGGGCTAGAGTTTACCTTCTGTGATTGGAAACAGTTATTTTAGCCGTTGATGATGATCTAAACTTGTTAGTCACTACATTACCCCCAGTCCCGAGTTACTTACTCAGAGTGAGTTCTTCTTTTTTCCCTAAGATACCTTGAGGACGCCAAATCATCAGTACCATCAAAATTAAACCAATGATCATGATCCGAAATGCACCCAATTGGTCAGAAGACAAGTTGGTAAAAATTCGCGGTAAATATTCCCTAGTCAGGGCATCGTAGGTAAAGAAAATCACTGCGCCTAAAATAGTGCCGATGTTATTGCCAGAACCACCGAGAATCACCATAATCCACGCGTCAAAAGTCAGCTGTGGTTGGAAATTATCAGGGTAAATAGCGCTCAGTTGCCAAGCAAAGAAAGCCCCAGCCACACCTGCGATCGCACCACCAAGCATCAGTGATTGTACTTTGTACCAAAATACATTTTTACCCATTGCTCTAGGTACTTCTTCATCTTCACGAATAGCTTTTAGCACCCGACCCCAAGGCGATCGCACTAAAATTTCCAACCGCCAGAAGACAAATCCCAAGACCAACAGCGACACCAGCATTAGACCAGCTTTTGGGCTGTAATTATACAAGCCAATGACCCCAGCAATATAAATCCCTGCGGTCAAAAGGGCAAATATCAAACCCACGCTTAAGCGCGAAATGAGTTCTTGCTTGCTACTTACTTTTTTACTGGTATCAATTCGCAGAGATTTTTGGGCAACGCGAATCCATCGCCACAATGCCCAGAAAGTGATAGCAGCCAGCAGCGTCAGCAATCCAATCATCACCAGCCTGAAAAATAAATTAGGCGCTGTGGTTAAAGGTATGGGGTAACTTTGAACACCAAATGCCCCAGAAACCCAAGTGTCACCCACAGGCAATTCCTGATTATTCACTACTAAACGAATGAGTTCGCCCACGCCAATAGTGACAATTGCCAAATAATCTTCTCGCAAGCGCAGAGTAGCAAAACCAATGATTAAGCCTAACAAAGCGGCTACTATTGCCCCCATGACTGCGGAGATAAATAAGGGGATTCCCTGTAAACTTAACAACACAGTTGTATAAGCCCCTAAAGTCATAAAAGCAATATGACCAAAGTTAATTAACCCTGTAAAACCCCACTGTAAGTTAAGACCTAAACTAAACAGAGCAAAAATTGCTGTAGAAATTGCTAAAAAAATTAGATATTCAGTCATTAATCATTAGTCATTAAGAATAAACTTCACCTCATCCCCCCATCGCCTTGTCCCCTCATCGCCTTGTCCCCTCATCGCCTTGTCCCCCCATCGCCCACAGCTTCAGGATCATAATATCTCGCCGTTAACCGTTGTCAATTTTTGGGAACAATACTTTTGTGTTTTGGGTAAGAATTATTGCTATATGAATTTGCTGAGAATTAGAATTCATCACTTAATCGAGCAATTAGGCGATGAAGAACTACAAAGTATTTGGGAAACTACTCATGCTTTGCATTGTGACTATTACATGTTGAACGCAATACAACAAGTCAAGCAATCACAGCAACCGTGGGATATTTTAACCCATGAAGAAGCGATGCGAATGTTAATGTTTTTCTAATGTCAATGGCCCTAAAGTTTCGGTAAGGTGATGCCTAGTGAGTCTGGAAGTGCGCTATGCCCGGTCTTTTTTAGTAGACCTTAAGAGTTTAGAGCCAGCTGCCTACCAGCGGGTATATGATTTTGTTTTTTTTGAATTTGCTGAAAATGGTCTGCTACATTCTCTCCCAGACCTGCGACGACTGGATGTTGAGGGCATTTTTCATCGGTTTACTATAGATAATTATCTGATTGGCATCGAAATTAGGGGTGAGATTGTCAAATTTTTACGGGTCATACCCATGCCAGATGTTTAAATTAAGTGGTGAGTGTTAGATTGCTGCCATCCCTCATGCCTAATGCCCAATACCCAACACTTAAAACTGTATAAGGCTAGGCAGGGATGGGACTAGCCTTACATTAAACTTGTTTTTGAAGCAATACTTTACTAGAGATTTCCCTATGGATGCAAGGGCACTTTGGCAACGATACCAAAACTGGTTATATTTCCACGAGGGATTAGGACTTTACCTAGACGTAAGTCGGATGGGTTTTGATGACGCTTTCGTGGAGTCGTTGCGGCCGAAGTTTGACAAAGCGTTTGCGGATATGGCGGAATTAGAAAAGGGTGCGATCGCTAATCCCGACGAAGACCGCATGGTTGGACATTACTGGCTGCGAAATCCTGATTTAGCACCCACTCCAGAACTTACCCAAGAAATTGTCCAAACTCTAGAACAAATCGAAGCCTTTGCGGAAAAAGTTCACACAGGTGCTATTCATCCTGCTAAAGCCAGTCGCTTTACCGATGTTATATCCATTGGTATCGGTGGTTCGGCCTTAGGCCCTGAATTTGTCGCTGAAGCCCTCTCTCCTGATTTTCCACCGCTGAACATTCACTTTATCGACAACACCGACCCCGCGGGTATTGACCGCATTCTGATTCAGTTGCAGGATAATCTGGCTAGCACTTTGGTTTTAGTTATCTCCAAATCTGGAGGCACACCAGAACCACGCAATGGGATGATTGAAGTCAAAAAAGCCTATGTTGCTAAAAATTTGGACTTTTCCCAACATGCAGTAGCAATTACTAGTGTTGATAGCAACCTCGATAAAGTGGCGAAAAAGGAAGGGTGGCTGGCCAGTTTTCCCATGTATGACTGGGTGGGAGGACGTACCTCAGAAATGTCTGCTGTGGGGCTAGTACCTGCTGCATTACAAGGCATTGATGTGCGTGCCATGCTAGATGGCGCTAAAGAAATGGATGATGCTACCCGCGTCCCAGAATTGAAAAATAACCCAGCAGCTTTATTAGCCTTGTCTTGGTATTATTCTGGCAATGGCAAAGGTGAAAAAGATATGGTTGTCCTACCTTACAAGGACAGCTTGCTGTTGTTCAGTCGCTATTTGCAACAGCTAGTTATGGAATCCTTGGGTAAGGAAAAAGACTTAGATGGTAATACTGTCTATCAAGGTATTGCTGTTTACGGTAACAAAGGTTCCACAGACCAACACGCTTACGTCCAGCAGTTACGTGAAGGTGTACCCAATTTCTTTGCTACTCTCATCGAAGTTTTAGAAGATCGTCAAGGCGCATCCCCGGAAATCGAACCTGGAGTGACATCAGGCGATTTTCTTTCGGGTTTTCTCCAAGGAACTCGCCAAGCGCTTTACGAAAATCAGCGTGATTCTATTACAGTTACTATTCCGCAAGTTAATTCCCGAACTGTAGGGGCGTTAATTGCTTTGTATGAACGTGCTGTTGGTTTATACGCTAGCTTAGTTAACATCAATGCCTACCATCAACCAGGGGTAGAAGCTGGTAAAAAAGCCGCCGCCGCCATTCTTGACCTGCAATCACGAGTAGTGGCTGTATTACAAAAAGAAAAAACAGCTCTTTCTTTGGAAGAAGTCGCCCAGAAAGCAGGTGCGGTTGAGCAAGTTGAAGCCATTTACAAGATTTTGCGTCATTTACACGCCAATCAGCGAGGCGTTGTATTTCAAGGTGAACTTGGTCAACCCGGTAGTTTGAAAGTTTCTCTGGGTTGATAGCCTGAACTTAAAAATCACATGGTGTTAGAGAATTGTTGCTCACACAACAATTTTTATTGTGAAGCATCCTGATTTGAAGATATAGCTTCAACGGTCAGGATGCTTTGCTGTTTGTATCATGCCCAGTTATCAAAATTAATCAAAAATGTTCGCTCGTAGTCAGGACTAAATTCCTGGATTTAGGGACTGAAGTCCCTACTACAAGCTGTTTATTATCAACGATTTGGCGGACATCATATTACAATTAAACCCGACTGACAAGGCGTTGGTTAAAGTAGCTTTTTGGTAAAAAACAGCGATCAGGTAAAAACGGATTATGCATATATTGAGAGAGGAAAGTACCTGGCTGATGCCGATGGCAGAACGCTGGCACAATTCCCCAGTCTTCTGCTAGCCAAATCCAATACCCTGTTTCGATTCTGCCGTAATTTGATACTGTCAGAATCTCGCCAACGCTGTTGTTAATGGATACTAATTCGGGAGATGCTTTGATTTCAGTTAATAGCCAAGCTAATTCGTCTACCGAAAAGTAATAGCCATTCAAAGCGGCTATTTTGATGAACTGTTGGGGGTTTTTAACTGTGAGTAATTGTTCTTTGAGTAAAGGTTTTTTTTGGGCCAAATCAAAAAGATCCCAAATTTGGTTTCTGGTAATAAGAAACCATGCAAGTTCTTCTTCAGTCAAACTAAAACCATGTTCTGTTGCTAATTTGATAAATTGCTCCAGATTTTCAGTTTCTCCTAACTGATTTTTTAATGAAAAACTTTGCTCTACTAATGACAAAAAATCGATAATTTTTTGCCATGTTAATTTATCAAATCTTTTGTGAAGTTTTACTTTTTCTTTCCAACTCAGATATTTATCTTCTTTGAGGAAAAAATTCCAAATCTGATAATACATTGATTTATCTCTCTAAGTTTTAAACTTGGTAGAGTCCCTCGATTCGTAAATATCAGTTTAGTCAGTATACAGTGGGTTCTTCGACAGTATTGGTTACAAAAAATACAGTATTACACAGCACATAGTAGTTAAGTATAAAGTTTTTGTGTAATTTAAGACATAAAATAACGCATATACTGAAGATAAGATGAAGATGGCGATCGCCTATCTTGATCTTTTATATCCCTTAAAATAGATGAAAATTAGTCTGTACATACATTGTAGAATTAAATAAACGAACTACAAAGACGCGATGAAAAGTTGTCAAAAAGGTAAGTCCGACCTACCAACCTTTTCCAGATAGAGGACATAGAGGTAACAAAAATCACTGGATTTACTATTTAGGGCTACTTATTAAGTTGAGTATTAAATCAAGCGATCGCCTGTTTTATTGTGTTAAGAATTACCATAAAACTACAAATAACTTATACTAAATTAAAGAAATTATTTAATAACGCATATTCCGTAATCTAAAAAATTCTGGAGATTTGTACCTAACTAAAATGGTTTGTGTGTCAAACTTGTATATTTTGCCAAAATAAAGATTCTCACTCCGAAAAAAACAATTACCACTATAGGAATCCGGTTTGATTCCTAAAATTATTTGTGTAGGCTGGGAGTGGGGAGTAGGGAGTAGAAAAGAAGATTTTTTGAGTATACAGAGTTTTTAAGCGCATAGCGCAGGCTACGCCAACAGTAATTAAATAGGAGTCCTATAACTTAATTTAAAGTATGAAAACTTATGATTGGATTGTTGTTGGTGGCGGAATTAAAGGTGCTGCACTCGCCTATGAACTAAGGAAAACGGGGTTTAGTGTACTGTTGTTAGAGCAAGAGACAACACCACAGAATGCAACTCGCTATAGTTATGGTGGCTTGGCTTATTGGTCAGGAAGTACACCGCTAACTTGCAAACTATTAGAAGAGGCGATCGCCCGTTACCGTATCCTTGATCAAGAGTTAGATGCTGATACACAGTTTCGAGAGTTAGATTTATTACTAACTATTGCTGCTAATGGTGATCCAGATGCAACGGCTGCATCTTACGCTCATGTTGGCATTCCACCCCAGTTAATTAGTGTACAGGATGCTTGCGAGTTAGAACCATTGTTAAATCCCCAGGCGATCGCAGGTGCTTTAACTGTAAAACATGGTCATATTCATCCAGAAAAAACTACACAAGCCTACATTCAGGCTTTTTTGCGCCTGGGAGGTGAAATGCAGATTACCCAAGTATTGGAAGTAATTAAACAAGGGGTGAAAACCACAACCGCAACTTATCATGCGGCTAACACTGTCATTTGCGCTGGTGGACTCAGCCGCCAGTTACTCCAATCATCTGGTATTTTTATGAAGGTATATTTCACCCATGCAGAAATAATTGAAACTTTACCCACTGATATTCAATTACACACCTTAGTTATGCCAGCTAATTTGCAAAGGTTGCAATTAGAAGCACAAGCGACTCAAGTTGATGAATTGTGGAATCAACCGGGTAATGAAACTGTATCAGCAGTTTTAGATGCGGGTGCAATTCAATTTCTCGATGGTAGTATACGCTTGGGTCAAATTAGCCGCATTCTGACAGATCCTCACGCCAAAGTTAACTCAGAATTAAGTGAAAAGTGGTTACGCAATAGTATTGCTCAAGTATTACCAGCTTTGGGTAACTTAGCAGGAATATGGCATCATTGCTTAGTAGAATTTACTCAAACTCGTCTCCCTTTAATTGGTACTATACCTGGATTTGAGAATGTGCATGTATTTACAGGTTTTAGCAGTCCATTAGCAATGGTTCCTTCATTAGCAGAACGCTTTGCTAAGTTTGCAGCTGGTAATCAAGATGAAATTTTAGTTCAGTTATCGCCCAAAGCAAATGTATTTTAGGCTGAGAGCTTAGTGGTGCAGAAAACTTTTTGGAGTCTCAAGTTGAAAAAACA